>JBJEJT010000090.1:0-4466 GCA_051878255.1 Candidatus Cryptobacteroides sp.
GGTTATGTTTCGGGAGCAGCCAACTCTTATGACTGGTCTCCTATGTACAGCACGGACGAGGAGTGGATGACGGACAATATGCTCGAAAGCAAGGCTCTGGACTATTTCATCCACAACGCAGGCTCTCCTGACGGGGTGATTGAGGGTGGCATAGCCATTTTCGCGGGCGGTAACGAAAGCGCACCGGCTGCCGGATATCCGGGTGCCTACAAGGACTTCGTATCTGTGGCTGCGACTGCGGGCGACTGGACCCCGGCAGTATATACCAATTATGGTCCAGGAACCACCATATCCGCACCTGGCGGAGACCAGGACTATTATTATGAATACGGGACCGGCTCCGATAAGGGTGCCATAGGCTGCGTGCTCTCGACCTTGCCTTCCACTGTCGCTCCCGAGGGATACGGCTATATGGAGGGTACTTCTATGGCTTGCCCTCACGTTTCCGGCGTGGTCGCCCTGGGGTTGTCCTACGCTGCAAGGCTCCACCGCCATTTCAAGGCAACTGAAATCATCGACCTGCTCTATTCCACTGCCACCGCATTGGAACCGAATTGGGGCGATATGGAAACCAAATACTATTACAAGTATGTCACGGATTTGGGGGAGAATTATAAGAACAGTATGAAACTCAGCAACTTCCGTGGACGTATGGGTGCAGGGCAGGTCAATGCGTATGACTTCCTCCAGGCTATTGACGATGCCGGGGTGCAGATGACTTTCCCGAATATCACCGTAGGGCTTGAATCCAGCACGAGTCTCGCCCTCAGGACCTATTTCGACCAGACGTCGGATTTGACCCTGCAACTCGATGACACCACGGTTGCCGAGGCATCCATAGTTTCCGACAGGCTTATAGTCAAGGGACTTGCGGAGGGACAGACTGCCGGGACCATTGAGGGCGGTGGACAGTCCTACCGTTTCGTCGTGACCGTGAGGAAAAACATTACGGACGGAGGATGGCTCTGATTTGAAACGGCTCGGAACCATACTCTCCTTTCTGGCATTTTCCACGGTGCTGTCGGCGCAAATCAGGACGGTGCCCCAGGAGCGTCTGCTCGAACAGGTGAGCCCGGTCCTTTGCGCCGATTCAGCGGCTCTGTCATTCGATTTCCTGGAACTTGACACTCCGGAGTTGAGTGAGGATTCTGACCCTGTGTGTCTGGAATTCCCTTTCAGGAATGTCAGCGACAGGGAGGTTGTCATCAGCCGCATCAACTGCAGTTGTAATTGTGTGAAAGTTTCAGTGTCCCAACAGGTCTTGTCGCCGGGACAGGATGCGGTGCTTTCGGCTGTTTACTATCCTGCGGGTCATCCGGGCAAATTCCAGAGGCGGGTGTTTCTCTATACCTCTGCATCCGACCGCCATCCGGCTGCTGTCCTGAAAGTCAATGCGGACGTGGCGTGGAAGACCGGACCGGATGCCGAATATCCTTTCGTGTGCGGGGATTTGAGGCTCAGGCGCAATGCCGTGGAGATTTCCTCCAAACCGGAGACCGTCCACATACGCTGCTTCAACTCCGGAGACAGGGCTTTGACAGTCACTGCGGAAACCGCTTTCCTGCCTTTCCCCCTGTCTTTCCGCTGCAAGCCTGAAACCGTTGCTCCGGGAGGGGAGGCGGTGCTGATAATTGAAACTCGTGCCGAACCTGCCTGCGGCGGAGAATTTCCGCTGATGCTCAACGGCACCGGGGCACGCCCTTCCGAGTCCGTGATAATGATTAAGAAAACAAAAGAACAATGAAAAAAATACAGTCCATTTGTCTTGCGGCAATCTGTGTGCTTGCCCTTTCATCCTGCAGCAAGGATGAGACACCGTCTTTTCTCGAAGTGAACCGAAACAATATCTCAGGCTACTGGATGCTTTCCACCTGGAACGGAAAGGCTCTGGAGGAGGGCAGTTATTTTCAGATGAATCTGGTCCGCAACGACGGGACATTCACCATTGTCCAGAATCTGGATGCTTTTCCGGATGCTCCCCGACAGATTACCGGGCGTTACGACCTCAGGAATGACGATGCCCTCGGCACCATCATCAGCGGTCTGTACGACCACGATTCCGGATACTGGTCCCACGAATATGTCATCTCGTCGCTGACACCAACCTCGATGACCTGGACTGCCGTGGATGACCGGGCTTTTGTCCAGGTCTTCACCCGCATCGATACCTGGGTGTTCTGACGGTTGCCTAATTCCCTTCGTTGATGTATTGGACAGCCCGTTCAAGCCAGGTGTCCTCCCCGTCCTTGAACACTCCGTCCGCATAATTCAGCTCAATGTCAGGAGTGATGCCTATACCCTCAAGTATATCTCCGTTGAAGTCCTTGACTGTGCGTGTGCTGATGTAGCCGTAGTGGTTGCCTGAGGTACTGCCGAAAGTCCCGGAATAGGTGGCTTCGAAATCACTTGAAATCACCCCGTGACCGCCGTAGGTCCTCTCTCCGAGTACACATCCGTTAGGCATTGCCTTTACCAACATAGTGGTGATTTCCGACATACTTACGGAGTAGAGGTCACATACAAGCACCACCGGTGCGTCGATGCCCCTGTGCTCCGGTCCCGGACTGAAGATATGGGGAACCCACGTGCTGTAATCATAACGTCCGAGTCCGGTCTTGTAACGGCTCCAACCCGCCTGGACCGGTTCGTCAATGAGCAGCCCCAGAAGATAGAACTCGTCGTTCAGATATCCGCCTCCATTCTCCCTCAAGTCGATGATTACCCCTTTGATTCCATCCAGTTTGAGCACGTTGTCCTTGAAAGTCACGTAAGCTTCGTAACAGTCTCTGATACTCTGGGAAGGAGTTGCCGATGACGCATCGTTGAGAAGGGTGCCCAACTCGAAACTGCTGATGTGGATATAAGGTATGTTGCCGTCAATCAGTCCCGAAACCACCGTAATGTAACCGGTTGAACCGTAATGTACTTCAGTGGCACGTCCCTCAGCTTTCTTCTTCAGAAGCCAACTCACCATTGTCAGGTCTTTGATGCTGTGGATGTCATATTCATCGGCTAAATTCGGGTCCGCCAGAAAGTAGTTGATGTATTGGGACCAGATATGCTTGGGGTGATAATAGTCCCTCTTTTTGATTTCAATGGAGCTTGGATCTACAGAAAAGTAACCTTCGTCCGTATCGGATGCCCATATATTCCAGATCTTGAAACCTGCGTGATGGTCTTTCAAGTCGCCGAGAATTTCGGTGTACAAATCCTTGAGATGAGAGGTGGAGATGTTGAAATCGGCGTTCACGGAGTCGTCGAGAGCCAGGAATTCCGGCATAAACTCATTCTTTACCGCTGTCCAGTCCTTGTCTTCGAGGTCCCACATCGAATAACTGGTGTTCATTGAGTTCCAGATTGCCAGGAATTGCTCCGAAGGCAGTCTGTAATCCATCTGGTTCGACGGGGTCAGGATTTCTGCCTCGGTCTTCCGGCAGGAAACGATGAATCCGGAGAGGATTGCAACGGACAAGATTGCATATATGTATTTTTTCATCATTGGTATCATTAAAAGTTATCTGCTATTTTACTCTTCCGAAATGGAATGCGCAACCCAGGCGCAGCGCCCAGGTAGTATTGTATCTCGGAGCCACATTGTCCGCTGTTCCGGAAGCCGTGTCGATAAGACTGTACCAGCACACTCCTTCGAGCCTCAGTTCCACCAGCGGAGTTACTTTCCAGCCCACTCCCGCCAGACCTGTCAAGCCGGCGTCGAAGCGCTTGTCCCTCTTGTCGAGAAACTCCACTTTTTCGTCAAAGTAATAGCCCCTGACGTCCTGATAGTATTTGAATGAACCTTCCTGCCACTGTTCATTCCCGATGACGGTGGTGGCAACTCCTTTCTGCCAACTTGCCAGCCATCCGCCGACATAGCCTCCGGCATCCACCCATCCGCGGACTTTCTTGCCTCCGAAAGAAAAGGACAGCATAAGCGGAACGTGCAGATAGTGGTCCCTGGTATTGGTCCATTCTCCCTCATACACTCCAGTGCGGTGCATAGTATGACCTTTCTGGACATACGATATGTCTGCCCTCAGACCCAGCCAGTCAAAGAAATTGTATTGAACGGGCACGGTCACTTCCAGCCCTCCCATCCCGCCGTAGCGGTAGTCGTAGGCATAGCCTTTTGCCACGGAATACATATTGTAGTCGTAGCCAGCCATCACGCCGACACTCCATTGTGCCTTGGCTCCAAGACACGCCAGAAGTGTGAACAAACTTACCAGTAGTTTCTTCTTCATAAAATTTGTTTTCACAGTTTCTCTGGCGAATGTAAAAAAATCATAGAGATTTTACAAATTTCCGTTCCTGCTTTTCCCGGATTGGGCAAATTATCCATTTCCCGACCACGACCTGCAATCCGTACAATTTCCGGCAATGATATACAATACATCCCTAAAACTGCATTTTTATCCTCAATTCCGCAGACTTCCAAAAGTTTCTGCGTGAAAGTGTGATTTCTGAGC
>JBJEJT010000091.1:0-4465 GCA_051878255.1 Candidatus Cryptobacteroides sp.
AGCAGCGACCATACGCATCAGGGGCGTTGGCTCTTTCACCTCCGCATCCTGTTCGCCGCTTGTCCTCGTGGACGGAGTGGAATGGAGTATGGAGAATGTGAATCCAAATGACATAGAGTCAATCTCTGTCCTCAAGGATGCCGCATCCACTGCCATCTACGGGACGAGGGCGGCAAACGGAGTCATAATCATCACCACCAAGAACGGTGCGGAATCGAAGCCACGCATCAGCTACTCCTACAAGGGTATCATCCAGATGCCTTACAACCAGCTCTCATTCGTGTCCGACTATGCCGAATATATGGAACTTTTCAACGAAGCCTGCGACAATGCCAGGACCAGCAGGACTTTCAGCCAGTCCAGCATAGACACCTGGAAGGCTGCGGCAGCGGACCCGTATGCCCTTAACGAGTACGGAGTTCCCAACTATGCGGCATATCCGAACACGGACTGGTTCAATGAAATTTTCCAGAACGGATATTCCCAGGAGCACAACGTGAGCATATCCGGAGGCAGCAAGACTGTCCGCTATCTCGTGTCGGGAGGCTATCTGGACAATCAGGGGATTATGAACCGGTTCAACCTGGACTCATCCACCCAGAAAGCCAATTTCAGGACCAATTTCGAGGCTGACGTGCTCAAGTGGTTCACCGTGGGTGCGAAAATCTACGGTCAGTTCCAGCAGTACGGCTGCGCCAACATTGCCAACGGATTCAACTATCTGTATATGACTACTCCCGGCATTTATCCCGGAAGCGAGAATGCCTGGGGTCGTCCTGCCAGCAATGAGGAAAGCCCGAATGCCAACAATGTCTTCGCGCAGATGGCAGGCTCGACCGGAACCAAACGCACCTGGAGGGTAAACGGCACCGTCTATGCCAAAATCCGTCCCTACAAGGGTCTGAGCATCGAGGGTACGTTCAACTATTCCCCGACCTTTGCGGAGAACCGTACCTACAGCCGCGAGAACGGAACCTGGGACTATGTGACAGACACGAGGTATTCCTCTTCCGACCTGTCCAAAGCCGTCGCAACCAACACGATGTCACGGACATACCGTATGTCCACAGACCTGCTCGCCCGTTATGACGGGACATTCGGAGACCATACCGTGGGAGCAATCCTCGGATATTCGGCAATATCCTACAGAAGTTGGGGATGGGGCGTCAGCAAGAAAGGGGCTACCGACTGGAACCTGACCGACCAGTCCACATTTGAGACGCTGGACAATTCCTCGTCTTCGGCTATGACCGGCTGGGGCTTGAGGTCGTTCTTCGGCAGGGTGAACTATTCTTACAGGGACCGTTATCTGTTTGAAGCCAACCTCCGTGTGGACGGTTCCTCCCGCTTCGGCACGGAGAACCGTTACGGAGTGTTCCCGTCATTCTCCGCCGGATGGAAAATCCACGAGGAAGACTTTATGGCTGGAACCAGGGGCTGGCTCGACGCACTCAAACTGAGGGCATCCTGGGGTCAGACCGGAAACAACCAGGGCATAGGCAATTTTGCCTGGCAGGCGACCTATGCCTCAGGAAAGGTTACCATCGATGGCAGCAACTCCACCGGACTTTATATTGCCTCAATGAGCAATATCAATCTCAAATGGGAGACCACATCCACAACCGACATCGGAATTGATGCCGCATTCTTCAACAGCCGTCTGACTGCGGAACTGGATTATTACCATAAGAACACCACCGACATTCTCTTTACTCCAAGTGTCTATATGACAATGGGTAATGTGTCCCAGGTCCCTTCAAATCTCGGCTCAATGTGGAACCAGGGAGTAGAACTTGCGCTCAATTGGAAGGACACTGCCGGAAAGGATTTCTACTACTGGGCAGGAGTCAATTTCTCCTACAACAAGAACAGGGTTACTTCTTTCAAGGGACCTCTTGAAAAAGAGTGGAGAGACGGCAAATACTACAACAACCTCAACGATGTCACGGAGAACTGGGATTCTCCTGGCAAACTCTGCGAGGGGCACGCGATAGGAGAACATTATATGCTCCAACTCTATCGTGGGACCGGTGAAGGATATACCGGCGGAGGCGTGGACCCGAATGCGGGTCCGGTGGACGGAATGATCCGGACCGAAAGCGATATGAAATGGGTAAAGGCGATGATAGAATCGGGCTATTCATTCAATGGGGTCACGATGGTTTCGCCAGACCAGCTGTGGTATGGGGATTTCATCTATGCCGATGCCAACGGTGACAAGAACTACGGCAACGAGGATGACAAGAATTTCAACGGACACAGTTCCACTCCCGCATATAACCTGGGAATCAATCTGGGTTTTTCCTGGAAAGGATTGGACTTCAGTATGATATGGTCCGGTGCTTTCGGATTTTACATCTACTGGGCAAGCAACTATTACAATGCCACAAATGTCACCTGGGGATATGGGATAAGCAAGAGGATAGCTGACGACCATTATTTCTACAATCCCGAGAATCCTCAGGACAGCAGGACAAACCTCACCGGAACCTATCCCCGTCTTTACAAGGGAGGGGACAGCAGGAACAGGCAGGTCTCGGATTTCTACGAGTACAAGGGCGATTATATGAAACTGAAGAATGTCCAGTTGGGTTACACCCTGCCGCAGAAAATGACGAGGAAGTTCTTTGTCCAGCAGTTGCGGTTCTTTGTTTCCGGAGAGAACCTCCTGACGATCACAAAATATCCTGGAATGGATCCGGAGTTGGGTTCCACCATAGGCTATCCTCTGATGAGGCAAGTCTCCATAGGTGCGCAGATAACTTTCTAAATTGTCGATAATTATGAAAATCAATAAGATATTGGCACTTGTGCTATTCTCTGGAACGCTCGCATCCTGTGCTGACCTCCTGGACGTGTCCCCGCAGAATCAGATTGCCAGCGGCAATATGTGGACCAATGAGAGTCTCGCGGACAAAGGGATGGCAGGACTATATGTCAATTTCTATAGGACAGACCTGAGCCGCATACAGTTGCGCTACAATGATTTTACCGGAATCAACCGTCAGGGTTGGATGGGTATGGAGTTCTCTTGTGACTTCGTGTCTGACAACTATCCTTTGAGGGCCTTGTCCGATGCCACAAAGGATGCCTCCGAGTTTGTGGTATGGTACGAATGGAAATGGGCATACACAACCGTCCACGCCGTCAATGATGCAATCGCCAACCTGGGCAGGGCAGGTCTGGACCAGGAAAAATATGAAAGATATATCTGCGAGGCGAAATTCCTCAGGGCGTGGATATATTCGAGACTGAATAAAATCTACGGGGGTATGCCAAGCGGAGGACCGGCAGGCTATGTTCCCGGCGGTGTGCCTCGCTACCTGGAAGTCATATCCGAGAAAGAATGTACCCGTTCGCAGTCTTCCGCCGAAGATGTTTGGAAAGCAGTGGTTGCTGACCTGACAGACTGCATCAACTGCGCCAATTTCCCGGACAACACGCTGACAGTCAATTATGGACGTCCGTCCAAAGGTGCGGCTTACGCATTGAGAGGTATGGCATATATGTATATCGAGGACTATCAGAATGCCATTTCTGATTTCGAAAAGGTGTCCGAATGCGGATACGGCTTCTGGCAGGGCAAGTACATAGATTTCTTCCACTATGACAATGAGAAAGACCACGAGATGATTTTTCCTCTCCAGTTTGGCGAGGATGCAGGCTACTGTGATAATCTTCAGTTGATGATTGGAGGAAGGGACTCTTGGAACAGCTGGTCCAATGCCCGTCCGTCGGCAGATTTCGTGGATTATTTCCAGAAAGCGGACGGTTCCGTCTTCAAATGGAGTGAAGTTCCGGGACTGGAGGACTGGGACAGGCTGACCCCATCCCAGAGGGAAGTCTTCTTCCTCCGGGACGGCTTGAAATCAGGGTCCTGGTCAATTTCGGAAAAGGGTACCATAAATGAACGGATAGCCAAAATCGGACAGGATGTTTTTGACAGTTATTATTTGGACTCCGGTAATGAAGCCCGCATCCGTCAGGCATATCAGAACAGGGACCCGCGTCTCAAGCAGATTTGTCTGGTTCCGTATGAGCCGATAGACACATTCAAGGACCCTACCGACAACAACGGCAACATACAGATAGGCAAGGAATTGCGTTGGCCTTTCCTGAGAGAGGGGGATGACGGGGGAGACTACTATATCGGCAGTCTCAACAGTATGTATGTTTTTCTCAAATACTGTTACACCCGTCCGGAGGATTTGACGGATAGGCTCAGATGCAAGACCGACTGGCCTCTGATACGCTATACGGATGTGGCTCTGCAACTTGCCGAGGCTTATGTCCAGACTGGGAGACTGAGCGATGCTGTGGATATAGTCAATACCGTCAGAAGCAGGGCAGGTATGCCTTCGGTCCCTGTCGGCAGCAGGGAAGAGGTGATGGAAGCGGTGCGTTATGAGCGCAGGATTGAACTCTGTCTTGAAGGTCACAACTATTTCGATGAATGGCGTTGGGG
>JBJEJT010000092.1:0-4365 GCA_051878255.1 Candidatus Cryptobacteroides sp.
CTTTCCACCACTGCGGATTCCCTCGCCTCCTACCGTACTGCCATTCTCGACTACCAGTCGCTGAATCCGAAGTATTGGTAAAATTATCCGAAATCCGTGTAACTCCTGTTTGACGGCTTTTCCGTTGCTTTGCGTCATAGATTCAGAACTTAATATGAACCGATATGACGCACATTCAAACTATCAGGAAGGCGGTTATGATTCTTGCCGCCGCTTCAGTCGCCCAACTTGGGGCAGGCTGCAATGACGGTCAGGGAAGTGAAACCGAAGAAAACGCAACAATGGAAAAAATTCTTTTTGTGAACGGGAGTCCGAACCGCAATGGCAATACTGCGGCTCTGGCAAAGGTGTTGCTGGAAGGCAGACAATACGAAACCTTGAACCTCAATGATTACCGCATCAATTTCTATGGACAGAGACTCGAGGGGGACCAGCTTGACGAGGTCATCGCAAAGATGAGAGAGGCGGATATAATCGTGATGGGTTCGCCGGTCTATTGGCACAACATCTGCGCCTCGATGCGCACACTGATGGAGAGGTTCTATGGCTATCTGCCGGAGAACACTTTCAGGGGCAAAAGCCTGTATTTCCTCTATCAGGGTGCGGCTCCCACACAGATGATGATAGATGACGGGGAATACACAATGAGCCGTTTTGCCGGGATGTACGGTTTCACCTACCAGGGTATGGCGACGAATCGCGATGAAGCGAGGGCACTGGGTGGCAAGTTGAAATGAGGCTTCAGGCTCAGGAATCCAGACCGCGTCTTTTCCTGATGAGCTGATAAGCCTCGTTTACCTTCTTGAAATTCTCCTCTGCCTTATGCTGGACTTCCTGTGGCTCAGTCGCATATTTGTCCGGGTGGTATTTGACGGCAAGACGCTTGAAAGCTGACCTCACCTCATTGTCGCTGGCGTCCGGAGATATTTCCAAAGTCCGGTATGCGCCTGAAAGCGTAACTTCAGCCGCATTCCCGCCGGGATTGCCGTACCATCCGTTTCCATCCTGCTGTTGTTCGGAACCGTAAGTCCAGTCATAGTACTCCCTCCGCCCGTCCCGGCGCGACCTGCCGCCTTGGAACAATCTGGAAAGGAGCGATATAATCAGCCAAAAGAATATGAATTGGCTCAATGTCCACACTAAATAATACATAGATGACGAGTATCAGAAAATAACAATCAGTAAAATAACCCAAGGCAGGATAAAGGCTGTGGCATAAAGCACTTTCTGCCACGTCTTCAAAGAGGTCCACACATAGTGGAATTGGGCACGGGCAACGGAAAAGCCAGCCTGCATCCTTTCTTTCCAAAGTTGGAACTTGCTGATGCCCACGGATGCGGCAGGTCTGCTTCTCCTGCCTGCACCCTGTACCCTGACCTTTGCTCTCGTTGTTTCTTTCCTGCCACCTGTAATGGCTTCGAGAGTGAAGACCATATTCTTTCTTGCCCTGTTGGTCCAGCAGATTCTGCTGCCGGAATCTGCCACCTGAATATGCTGGACGGAGTCTCCGTCATCAATTGTGAGAACCAGGGAATCCGGAAGTCCGCTGGTCCAACTCACTGTGACACTGTCTCCTTTTTTGACAGACTTCTTGTCGGCAGTCAGAGAAATTCGGGATGCCATATCATTCAGTTTTTGTATTCCACGACACCTGGACGCCTGCCCCGATTTCAAAATGCAGTTTGGCAATGCCCATATCCATCTGGGTGTACCCGACCATCGAGAAGCCTTTTCTGATTGAGACTTCCGGGAGGGACGAGCCGTTGGAACCGTGATATTCGATTGAAAATTTCTGCTGGTTGATTGCCGTCGGGGCGAGGCTTGCGGCTTCAACTCCCTTGCGGAACCATTCGGGGCTGTTTGCGTCGAGATTGCTCAATTCTTCGAGGGGCTTGCTTTTGTGGGCTACGCCCTGGGTCTGCCCATATCCGAGTGCAATGTAGCAGGCGATTTTCTCATCCGGAGCGAGCTTGTAAGTGCCCTTGACCTTGGTATAGCTGACTCCTGCCCAGCAACTGTTGAGCCCGAGCTGCTGCGCCAGAAGAACAAGCTGTTCGCCGTAATATCCCACACGGAAATCCAAGTCAGGACTTTTCTTGCCTGCCATCACGAGATAGGAGGTCACTCCGCTGAATTTCCCGTATGCCATCGGTCCGGCAAACGCCTTGGGCTCGTCCGTTACCAGCTGCACGTGGAGGTCGGCAGCCTTGTTGATTTCCTCGATTTTTTCCTGCAGTGCGGCAATTACATCGGCAGGAATTTCCTTTGAGACATATTTCCTGACAGAGTGCCGTGCCTGTATGGCTTCTTGAAGTGTCATATAAAAATACAATTGGTTTCTTTAACAAAAAAGTGCCTGCCTTTGGCAAAAGCGAGTGCCAATCCTGCAAAGCATAGACCATTCTGACACTTTGGCAGCCTGTATTTGCCGATTGTTTGGAAAAGTGATGCCGTCATTTCTGCAAATTGTCATATATTTGCAGCCGGGTGACCGTTGAAAATACCTTGAACATTCAAATCTGTACCAACTTATTTTTGACGCCCACTGACAGGAATCCTCGATACTTCTTCCAACAGACATTTAATCGGGACTTGAGTATGATAAGAAATTTCATAGCGGTAGGATTGGGAGGCGCCACAGGTGCCATTCTGAGGTATGGCCTGACCTTGCTTGCTGCCGCCGCCGGTATTTCGGGGAACATTGCCACCTTTGTCGTGAATGTCCTGGGCTCTTTCGTAATGGGTTGCCTTGCGGGAATATGCAGGGAGGGGACCTGGATCCTGTTCCTGACTGTGGGCTTGTGCGGAGGATTCACCACATACAGCAGCTTCTCTATGCAGAGCGTAGGATTGCTTCAGCAAGGCAAATGGGGTATTGCTGCCTTGTACGTCTCCGGCACTCTCATCGCGTGCCTGTTGGTGTCCTGGCTGGGATTTATGCTCGGGCACAAGTTGTGCCTCGACAATTGACGGAAAGATTCTGACGTTTGGAGCGTGGTGCCCGAGGGGTTTCCACGGAGAATGGGTCGTACAGAAATGGGGATGGCTCTTGATGCCATCCCCATTTTACAGATGTTACTCTGCCGGCTGCCATTTGCAGCGGACAGGAGACACTATGGCTCCGTCCTTCTTGAGTTGGGCGAACACCTTGTCCACTTCCTTGCGGTCGAGTCCGGAAAGAGTGGCAACCTCCCCTGCAGATACAGGCTTGCCTGCACTGCGCATCGTTTCGAGTACTTTTTCTTTCATAATGCTTTAAGTTTAATATATGTTGTTGTTCCTGTGTTCAGCCGTGATGTCCTGGAATGAACGTTTGCCTTCGATGTAGCCGGCATAGAGGTCTTCCGCCTCACGTCCCCGCAGGAAACTGCACTTCCCGCAGATGGGACAGTTCCCCAGGCATCTGAACTGGTTCCTGACATATTCAAGTCTCTGCTCCATAGTGGAGCCCTCTATTTCCGGCGCTCCCATCCTTTTCAAAAAATCTGTCTTGGAAGTATCTTCTTCTCCTTGTGGGGGAATGTGGCTTCATAGGTTTCGAAAGCCTCAGGCTCATCCTCTGCCACGAAATACCCTTTAGGAGGGCAATAGACCCCCTCGATGCCGTCCAGATACCCGGGAATCAACTCCTTGGCAATGAAATACGGGACCTCGCTCCCGACAGGTTCAGAATGGTAATGAATCCCAAGCCGTATGGCTGGCACGAAACCCGCCCTGGAATACATAACCTGCCCGATGATTTTCCCGTCCTCTTCCATCACGAAATCAAGTTCCGGAATGAAATCCGGAACGGACCTGTATCTGTTCAATTTTCCTCAAGCCTTATTTCCATTGTGTCTTTTGCTTCTAAGTTGCATACGGTCAGTCGTTGTAAATATATGAATTTTTCAAAGAACGACAGCAAAATTTCATATATTTGCCTGCCACGTATTCTCCTGAATATGGCGTCGCCGAGGACTGCAACTATGAACTTGCGCTGCTGCGCTGGGGATGCCAGGCTCTGCTTGAAAGCTGCCGGATC
Organism: Candidatus Cryptobacteroides sp.; assembly: GCA_051878255.1. Classification (GTDB taxonomy): domain Bacteria; phylum Bacteroidota; class Bacteroidia; order Bacteroidales; family UBA932; genus Cryptobacteroides. Next base: position 4,022 of record JBJEJT010000092.1, read on the forward strand.
CTGAACTTGGAAGACAGCCTGATCCCGAAATGGGAAGATGTGCTTGACAGGCTCGCCGATTTTCCGCAGGGGCAGGATGGAATGGAACTGTTGTCGTATCAGAACAGTTCAATGTCTCTCATACCATAATACATAACCTTGGTTATGTGTTCAAATCTTGAATAAGTTATGGTTATTTGAAAAATAATTCCTATATTTGCAGCCCCAATTTTGGGGGTTAAACATAAATAATAGATTTATAATCATTTATGCCTACAATTCAACAGTTAGTTCGCAAAGGGCGCGAGGTTATCGTCGAGAAGAGCAAATCCCGCGCACTTGATGCTTGTCCTCAGAGAAGGGGC
>JBJEJT010000093.1:0-4357 GCA_051878255.1 Candidatus Cryptobacteroides sp.
GCAATCCTGGAAAGGGACTGCAGGTCTGCAGGCAGATTTTCCGGTGAACAGGTCAGTATGAGAGGGGTGTAGCCAGCCGAGGCGGAGCGTGAGACGAACTCCCTCACACCTGAAGCATTGTGCGGGTGCAATTTTCTGTAAACACTCACGACCATCACTTTCCCGCGTGCGGCGAGCGAGTCGCAGTATTCCCCGTCGGAATCCGAAATGGAAAGCACGGGGCGCCGGCTGTTTTCGTCCTCGATGACCTTGGAGTCCACAAAGGTCCAGCTGCTGTCCGGAAGATTGTCCAGGCGGAAATTCTTTTTCTCCCCATCCTTTTCATAGACGAAGACCGGCTCTGACAAATCCACATAATCCTCGCTGCGGGATGCCTCCAGAATCTTCCCCGGAGCGAAAGCGGTGTAGTCTTTCATAGGGAGGGCGATCAGGGACCAGACTGCAAAGACCAGCACCGACAGCACGCTGATTGCAAAGGACACATATTTTATCGGAACCGGAGCCCCGAGATTCCTGAAAGGAAGGAATGCCACGCAGAGCAGGGCGCAGAGTATCAGATTCTTGACAAGCGACTGCAAATGAGTCAGATGCACAGCCTCGCCGAAGCAACCGCAATCCATAACCGGATTGGCGATGGCAAGCACTGCGGTCAGGACGGTGAAGAAGCCCATCATCGAGAAAGAGACTACAGCAGTGACTTTCCTCCAGACCCCACTCATCAGGGCAGCCCCTGTGACAGCCTCCAGCAGGGCGAGGCATTCAGCCAGCCCCACAGCCAAAGGAGAGAGAAAACCTATGTGCAGGAAATCCAGCCACGCCTTTACGATGAACCCGGAACCTGTGGGGTCCATAAGCTTCAAAATCCCGGAGAGCAGGAAAACGGCTCCGGAGAAAAAACCGCAGAAGCGGCGGAATCTGTTGTATGACGGTTTCATTTCGAGAAAGCTTTATCCACCACTTCACGCACCTTTGCTGAAATCTCATCCGGAGGCAGCATCTGCCCCTGGGGGGAGGAACAGTCTATCCTGAGGAAATCCGGGTCAGCCACGCACTGGCTCAGATACAGGCTGCGCACTTTCTTCTGGAACTCGATATCAGCCTCGTGTATGTCCCTTCCACCATCCAGATAGTCCCTGTCCCCGCCCTGACGCTGGGAAAGCAACTTCTCCTCCACGAAGCCCACAGGAACGTCGAGGAAGATGTTCAAATCCGGGCGCGGCAGTCCGAATGTGCCGTATTCAGTATCCAATATCCAGTCCCTCAACTGCCCGGCTCCATCCGGACTGTCCATTTTCGCACACTGGTAAGCGATATTGGAATAGACATAACGGTCCAGCAGGACGATTTCACCGCGATTCAGGGCATCTCTCATAGACGGGGCTGCACCGTGACGGTCTTCGGCAAAGATGAGTGCGACAAGCTGCGGATGCACCTGGTCAATGCTGCCGAAATCCCCCCTGAGGAAACGGGAAATCAAATCACCGTAAACGGGAGCATCGTAACGTGGGAAATGTATATAGTTCACCTGACCGTAAGTCTCTGTCAGATAACTTTCAAGACGCTTTACCTGGGTGGATTTCCCGGAACCGTCCAGACCTTCTATGACAATCAACATTCTGAATTCGTTTGAGTTTCGTAACTTTGCAGCATCTCCCTGAGGGATACGGAAACGCAAACTTACAAAATTTTGACGAATTATGAACTCCACACCGAAGATAATGGGTATTGTCAATATCACTCCCGACTCGTTCTACAACGGCAGCCGAAATATGGACAGGGAGGGTATCGTGTTGGTGGACAAGACATTGGCGCGGGTGGAAAAGATGATAGAAGACGGGGCGGGCTATATCGACATCGGTGCGTGCTCGACCCGTCCAGGAGCCGAGTGTGTGGACTGTGCGGGAGAATGGGCGAGGCTGAAGGCTGTGCTGCGTCCGATACGGGAGGCGGTTCCGGATTCCGTGAAGATATCCATCGACACTTTCCGCTGGGACATCATTTCGAGAACCCTCGACGAAATAGGGGAAGTGACCGTAAATGACATATCTGCCGGGGAGGACGACCCTCAGATGCTGCGCGGAGTGGCTGCCAACTCTTTGGAATACATAGCGATGCACAAAAAGGGAGTACCTGCGGATATGCAAAGCCGCTGCGACTACCGTGGAGGGGTCGTGGAAGCCGTGAGGGAGTATTTCCGGGATTTCGGGCTGAAAGCGGAGGCATTGGGCATAAAGGACTGGATTCTGGACCCCGGATTCGGATTTGCCAAGACGGTGGAACAGAATTACGAACTGCTGGAGCATCTGGAAGTGTTCGCGGAAATGGGACAGAGGATACTCGTGGGCATATCACGCAAAAGTATGATTTACAAGCCTTTGGGTCTGACTCCGGAAGATTCCCGCACTCTGGAGCGCACAACTGGGCTGCACCGTATGGCGCTGCGCAAGGGGGCTGACATACTCCGGGTCCACGATGTGGCGGAAGCGGTGGCGTTGCTTTGATTCCCTTGTCAGGATCCGGAGCGCCTGCGTCAGATTCAGATGGCGCGGGTCTTTTCTTCCAGCCATTCGCGTTCCCCGGGAGCCATAAGCGGGGCAAGACGGCGGAAAACTGAGGCGTTGTATTCATTCAGCCAGTCTCGCTGAGCAGCAGTCAGGAGTTCCACCATTACGGCGGAGGTATCTATGTGACAGCAGGTAAGGGTTTCAAAACACAGCCACTCGCCGAATTCGTTGCTTCCGCCAGGCATCAGGTCCCTGACTGTCAGGATTACGTTTTCGTGGCGTATCCCGTGCTGGCCCTCCCGGTAGAGTCCGGGTTCATTGGAGGTCACCATTCCAGGGAGAAGAGGCTGCCGGTTGAAATTCTGCCTTATGTCCTGGGGACCCTCGTGTACTCCCAGGTAGAAGCCAATTCCGTGGCCGGTTCCGTGTCCGAAGTTGCGGTGCGCCCTCCACAGGGGTTCCCTTGCGAGCGCATCTATCTGACAGCCTGCCGTCCCTTTAGGGAACACTGCCATAGACAGTTCTATCATTCCTTTCAGTACGAGGGTGTAGTCTTCCATCTCAAGCGGGGTGCAAGGTCCGAGAGGGACCGTGCGGGTGATGTCGGTGGTTCCTGTGAGGTATTGTCCGCCGGAATCCACGAGATACAGCCCCCGAGGCTCGAGTTTGCGGGAGCCTTGTGCCGGAGTGACATAATGCGGCAGGGCTGCGGAGGGACCGTAGGCAGAGATGTTCTCGAAACTTTCCCCACGGAAACCGTCTATCCCTGCCCTCAGCGAACTGAGTTTCACAGATGCCTCCCACTCGTCCACAGGGGCTCTCTCTCCCCTCGATGCCGCCGCTACGGACTCTTCCAGCCATTTCAGGAAACGCTCCAAAACAAGTCCATCCTCCACGTAGGTTTCCCTGAGAAGTTCCGTTTCCCGAACATTCTTCACGGCTTTCATCAGGACCACCGGAGACTGCCCGGACATAATACGGGAACAATCGGATGAAGCATAGACCTGGAAGAGAGTTTCGTGGAACTGCCAGTTGAGTGTGGAAAAGTCCACGAAGATGCTTTCCTCCGGACTGATGGACTCCAGAGCCGGAATCAGGGCGTCGTAGTCCTCCACCAGCACTTCATCTGCGGCGAGTTCATCATAACTGTCCAGGGTGTCCGGGTCCGAGACACTTCCCTTTCTGCAGAACCACTGCACTGATTCCTGGGACAGCAGCAGGCTGGAAATGCAATAGGGATTGTATTCAATATCCGCAGCCCTCACGTTCAACACCCAGGCTATCTCGTCCAGGGCAGTCAGCAGGATATTGTCGCAGCCTTTTTTCAACATCCATTTGCGAATGGAATTGATTTTCTCAGTACGTATGTCGCATCCTGAAACCTCCGGGTCCAGGGTTATCACAGGAGTACTTGGAATTTGGGGACGGTCTTTCCAGATCCCGTCAATCAGATCAGGAACAGAGATTATTTCGCATCCGTTTCCCGACGTAACTTCCTTATCCTCGAATGCAACCTGGATATTTGTCATTTCCGAGACGCTCCAGCAGAAGGAATCCACGGCGATTCTTACCACACCGTCCCTTGCCAGAGAGGCAGCCTCCATAGCCAGCCACTGCGGGATGGGCACCTGTTCGGGAGAGCCGAGCCTATGGAGCAGGACGCCCGTACCTGCGAGTTGGGACTGCGCCTGGATGAAATAACGAGTATCCGTCCATAATCCCGCGTGTGTGCGGGTTACAGCCACACTCGCTGCCTCGCCCGTAAATCCGGTAAGCCACTCCGCCTGCTTCCACCTTGCAGCCGGATATTCGCTGCAGTGGGGGTCGGAAGCGTTCAGCAAAACCACATCCCA
>JBJEJT010000094.1:0-4353 GCA_051878255.1 Candidatus Cryptobacteroides sp.
CCACAAAATGGGCGCATAGTGTCCGGAGCATCCTTAATCCGTATTCCGGTAATCCTTATCTCCGAGCCGCTAAGGGCAGTGTCCGGGCAGAACCGGATTCTTATCCGGCTCACGATTCTTTCCATTTTCAGATTTATCGCTCCCACATCTCCCACTTTCCACTCTTGAGCCAGACCGGCGAATGGGCAAAATCCCCTGACGGAGTCATCGTCCGGAAAATCCACTTTGAGACCTTGCATCGAAGTCTCGTCCTTTTCCCATCCGGCGGTGTCCGGTTCTATGCTTTTGCCCATATTGGCGACGGCATAGACCGAATACTTGTCTCCCAGTACAAGCGGAATCCGTATGGCTTCATCCACGCTTTCATAGTAACTGTGAACCGAAAGTCTGCCTTCCCTCCACACATAGAGGTTCAAATCCCGGATTCCCGAGTCAGTAAAGAGGGCGGATTTTGTGACAGCATTGCAGTTGTCCACAAGCAGGTTGATTTGCACTTCCCTGGTCTGCTCCCCGTCCCGGGGCGCAATTCTGTCGTCCAGTTCCAAACTGCAGGAAATGGACAGAAGCGCCATTAGTAATGCCAGATATGGTTTCATTGCTGTTCTTCTTTGTCTTTCACGTGAATATAGAGCAGTCCTGCCTGGTTTATGGGGTTTCCCGCACTCATATACACCATCCCGGTTCCGTAGCCGGTAATGGTGAGCAGGACACCCCTCCCGTCTTCGTCCTTGACATAATCGTAAATGCCTCTGGCGTGGTCTTCCTCAAGTTCTTCATCGCCGCAGTAGAAAGGAGCCCATTCCGGGGAACAGGTGCATCGAATGTGTATCTGTTCCCCTATTTCCGCTTCGATATAGCCCTCCGGCTCCATCTTGAACACGGTCTCAGTGACGAGTGCACTCTTGTCAATCCTCCAACTGTCCTCACTGATGCCGCTGCCCTGAGGGGTCACTTTTATGTGGTAATGGCAGTTCCTCCCGACATTCGCATCCCTGCAACTGTCCCCGAGGTAGAAACGGTATTTCAGCAGCCCTCCGGAGGTGAAACTGTATTCGGATTCATATTCTATCCCAAGTTCCACATAGGAACACACCCCGGATGCAGGATGGTTCTCCGGCAGGACTTTTTCCCCATCGGAAGCAGGGTTCCCCGGAAATTCCCCCTGGAGGTTCTCCAGCATATACAGGCTGACTTCACCGCTGAGTCCATCCGTACCCGCGCTGTTCAGCCCGGCACATTCCAGATAGTCTCTTCCGAATCCCACCGGGAAACATCCGTCCGGGTCTTCGACTGCGGAGGGGGCGAAAACTCTGCAATACCTCGGGCAGTTGCCTATTTCAAGTGAACTGACTATCATCTTTACGTCGGGGTCAAGACGGCTCCTGTCGATGGAAATGCTGATTTTCGAGCACAGGCGGCGCAGAGGTATGCGTATTTCTCCCGAGGGGCTGATGTTTTCCACGCTTCCGCTGAGGGGTACTCCGGTTGAGAAGTCTCCCGGGTGGGCGAGGTGGAAAAGCAGGCTTTCGAGTTCGGACCTGTCCCGAATCTGTACGGGATATCCGAAATTGGCACATACGAATATGCTGTAGCGGCGGTGTTCCACGAACATAGCCTCATACCGGTCTCCAGTGACATAGGCAGACTTTTCCAGGAAGCCGCTGTCGGAGAAGATGAAGATGTTGGCATCCCTGATCGCATCCCCTTCCGGATCTGCCTTGGTGGTGATTTCCTCAGCCGAGAGGACAATGTCGGCAGTTGCACGGGTATCATCCCCGACAGCCGTGCATCCGCAGACATCCAATAAACACAAAATGAAGTAAAAAGTCACTCTTTTCCCCGATGCTCCCCGTGTCAGAAAAGAACCGGGTAACTTTCTTTCTCGTTCCATTGCTCAACCTCCATTTTTATTTCCCCATCCCCGAGACTGACCGGTGTGTCAGGGTCATCCGTGCCTGTCCTCCGTATTGTAAGTCTCAGGTCATAGTTCTCTCCCGCTTTTATCCCGCCATCCACAAGCCTGCACAGGTCTATGGGCCAGTACCAAGTCTTTCCGGCTATGCTTCCCTCCACCACAAGCCTGGTAAGCGGGCATCCGAATGCTTCCTCGGTGTTGGGGTTGGCATAGCAAAGGAACTCCAAATCCGTCTTTACCGGGTCCATCCCCACGCTTCCGTCAAGTTCGGCATAGATGAGCCTCCTGTCCCGGAATGCCGCACAGTCCTCGGCGCTGAAGCCGCCTATGTTGATATATCTTCTTCCCGGTCCGCCGGCTCCGGAGCCGCTGTCCTGGAAGGGGAGCAGCCCGCTGTCTGCATTGACGTTGGATAGATAAACTCTGACGGAACCGATTTCCTCAAAGGCGTAGGCGGTGTCTCTGAAGTCACTGCATATTTCCCTGAGCCTTATCCTTGCTGAAAGGGGCCTGACCATAACCGTGGCTGTTTCTCCAGCCCTTACCGAAGCGCATCCGCTAAGGACAGGACGCTGGAGACTCTCATCCTCCAACCGGACTGAGACTCTTTGCAGGGCGGGCAGACTGAGCATATCCTGCCAGGAGGGGAAACTGTCCTCAAGGTTGCACAGCAGCACGATTTTCCTATCTCCCTCTCCGGAGGTTGCGTACACTTGTCCATCCGCGATTTCTGCCATATTGAAAAAGAGTCTCGAGTCAAGTTTCTTCCGATTGTCATCATTATAGACGAGGACCTGGCACCTGTCTATTCCGGGGTTTCCGATTCCTGACTTTCCTGTGGGAAACAGTATGGAAATCCCGGTGGCTGTCCTTGCACACGGCTCCTGGCAGATGGCCCCCTTGTCCGTGCAGGAAAAGAAAAGGGCCGGCGTGCAAGCAAAACAGAGAAGGACAGGCAGCATAGGGCAGAAGCCCCGAATCAAGCTGCCTGCGATAAGTGACCGGCCCAGATGGATAAGGTGGTTGTATGTACTGAAAAAATGTATCATCGCGTCATAATTTTTCTGCGGCAAAACTATAACGCCTTTGTCGGAACATTGTGCAATTGATGAAAAAAAACACGAAGTTTTGCTTTTTTATGCCCGATTGATGGATTTTTTTACGGTTTTTTACTTTTTCATCAGAAATTTTCGGGATTTCCACTGCCCCGTATGTCATCAAAAGCTCACAAATTTGCACGAATGAATGAAAAATCTGCTAACTTTGGGCGATTTTGATTTAGGACTATGAATCCGTTTAGAAAACTGTTCGCCAGAAATGACAAAGTGCTTCCGCTGTATTCCAAGCAGGCGGAGTTCATCAAGGCAGCTTCGGCTGTGCTTGTGAGGATGATGCAGACCACCGACAAGGACGAGTGGTTCAACTGCGAGAATAAGATCAAGAGTTATGAGGTGCAGGCAGACGACCTTCTGACCGTCATTTATGAGGAATTGAACCAGAGACTTATGCTGCCGGTAAGCCGTTCCGACCTTCAGACCATAGCGATGTGTGCGGACGATTTTATGGACAAGATAAATTCAGCCGCGAAGTCCATACTCCTGTACTTCCCGAAAAGGATTGACTCCCATCTGGAGGACCTTGCAAACTACATTATGTCCAGTGCCGACGCCCTTGGGGATATGATGTCGTATATGAATGATTTCGGACGCAACATAGACAGGATAGGGGCACAGTGCGACCGCATTACGGAATTGGAGCACCTTGCCGACGAGGCGTATGAGGAATATGTGGGTTATATCTTCCAGAATGAGAGCGACCCCATCGAACTGATGAAGTACAAGAACATAGCCGAGGTGCTGGAAGAGACATCGGACACTGCCAAGCGCATCTCCGACAATGTCCGTATGGTGCTTCTGAAGTATCTGGACAAATAGACGGAGGAATTTTTGCAGGACCCCGTCCAGTCGAAGATTGTATGCAGGTTTGCGGATGGGGATGTGATGCCGAGGGGCAAGGATGAATTCAAAAAAAACAGAGGCAACGCCATATCCGCGTTGTCTCTGTTTTTAGAATTGCCTTTGTCAGAGTGGGTGGTACTATTCTTTTATGCAACGTGCCGGACGGGCATCCATTGAGTGGAGGTTACCTCCATAGTATGCATATCCATCGCAATGATATGTGGCTATAGGTCCTTCAGCACTGTTTGTGGTCGTGATGTATAGCAAAGCTTCGAACAGCGTACCATATCCTTCGTAAGCAAGACCTGTCGAGGTAGAGATGCTTGTATGAAGGGTAACACCTGCCGTTCCTGTATTTGGCCAACCGGTATATGCCATCAGTGCATCTTTCATCTTGTCTGAAGTAGGCCTTCTACCATAGCCGCAGAACGGGAAACAGGTTCCTAAAGAATATATTCCGTTTGCCCTGAAATACTTGCT
>JBJEJT010000095.1:0-4334 GCA_051878255.1 Candidatus Cryptobacteroides sp.
CCCTCGCCGTCAGAAGTGATGTCAAGCGTGCCTGCCTCCACCCTGACGTAATTATTCGCGTGGATGCCGTCGGATGCGGCTCCGCTTACAATCAGCTTGCCGCCCTGGAAAGTCACATAATCATCCACGCATACCGCGTGCTTGTTCTGCCCTTTGACCGTGAGGGAGCCTGTCCCGCTGAAAACAAGTTGCTTTTCGCTGAAAAAACAGCCCTTGGCGTCCTCGCCCTCCGGGATTCCGCTATATGTGGCTGCGTCGCAGAGACTGTTGCTTCCATCCAGCAACACATAGACCGTCTTTCCAGACTGGATGTTTATTGCCGGACCCGTGGACGAAGTGAGGGAAACTTCATTGAAATTCAGGAGCATCTTCTTGTTGGAGTAGTCGGCTTTCACACCGTTGTAGATTTTCAGGGACCCGTCGTCCGAAGTTCCGGACAGATTGATGCGGACTTTCTTGCCTGCCGCAGTCGGCTCTCCTATGACTATGTGGGCACCTTCCTGGCTTATCTTCAGACTGGAGCCATTGGTCACCGTGGCAGTGGCTCCGGACCATACTATGTCTATCACAGTAGTGAACTCTGATTCATCCAATTCTGCCTCGACGCTTCCGTCCACGTCCACTATGTCATCATTTCCGGTTCCGGAAGGGTCGCTTTCGTCAATGTCGCCGCTTTCAGGATCCCCGGTCTCGGTCGTCGTGGTTCCGTCTTCCACGGATATTGCAGGTTTCTGGCATCCGCACAATGTCAGAATGACCAGAATAAAAACCAATGATATACGTTTCATCTTTTTGATGTTTAGAAGTCTATATTATCAGCTGTCTTCACAAGTGCCCAAACACACTCTTATTTTGACACTCCCCACGTAGAAAAGATTAATCCACCTATCCCAAATAGCAAAAAGGCAGGTCCCCCGACCTGCCTTAATATAGTTTCCATTGGAGCGCAGCGACACAAGAGGTCTGGGGAATCAGGTCCCCAGCGCCCCCTTCAGGGGGCTGTCGCTCAGCGACTGGGGGTTGGAAGTCAGGAGTGCTAAGCACTCCTGATGCTGCAATCAGAAATCTATTTTCCTTTGGAGCGCAGCGACACAAGAGGTCTGGGGAATCAGGTCCCCAGCGCCCCCTTCAGGGGGCTGTCGCTCAGCGACTGGGGGTTGGAAGTCAGGAGTGCTAAGCACTCCTGATGCTGCAATCAGAAAATCTATTTTCTGATTGCAGCAATTCCAGGAAGTTCTATCCCCTCAAGATACTCGAGCATAGCACCACCACCGGTGGAAACATAGCTGACCTTGTTGGCAAAGCCCATCTGGGTGACCGCAGCCACAGAGTCACCGCCACCGACGAGCGTAAACGCCCCGTTCTCAGTAGCCTTGGCAAGCATCTCAGCCACCTTCATAGTTCCCTTGGCGAATGCAGGAATCTCAAACACACCCACAGGACCGTTCCAAAGAATGGTCTTGGAGTTCATAATGACCTCTTCCCAAGTGGCAAGCGTGCTCGGAGCAGCATCGACACCCTCCCATCCGTCAGGGATTTCGGTGTTGAGGCAAACCTTGGTGTTGGCGTCATTCGAGAATGCGTCCGCGATGACAACCTCGCTGGAAAGATAGAGTTTCACGCCCTTGTCCTCAGCTTTCTTGAGGATGTTGAGGGCGAGATCCATCTGGTCGTCCTCGCAAAGGGAGTTTCCGATCTTTCCGCCGAGAGCTTTCTTGAAGGTATAGACCATTCCTCCGCCGATAATCATATTATCAACTGCATCGAAGAGGTGCTCGATGATGCCGATTTTCGAAGAAACCTTTGCACCGCCGATGATTGCAGTCACAGGGTGTTCCGGAGTCTTGAGCACGCGGTCGATAGCCTTGATTTCACCCTCCATCACATAGCCGAACATCTTGTCGTTAGGGAAGTACTCTGCGATGAGGGCTGTGGAAGCGTGTGCACGGTGTGCTGTTCCGAATGCGTCGTTGATGTAACAGTCTGCGTAGGAAGCGAGTTTTGCGACGAATTTCTTCTGGCTTTCCTTGACGGCAGCCTTGGCAGCTTTCTTTTCCTCGTCGGTTGCATCCTCTGCAAGTCCTCTCGGTTTGCCCTCTTCTTCAGCATAGAAACGGAGGTTTTCGAGAACGAGAACCTCGCCCGGCTTGAGGGCAGCGACCTGCTCGTCAGCTTTCTGGCAATCCTCTGCGAATTTCACAGGAGCTCCGAGAAGTTCTTCAACACGACCGAGGATGTGCTTGAGGGAGAATTTCTCAGTCACTCCTTTCGGACGTCCGAGATGAGACATAATTATGAGCGCACCGCCTTTTTCAAGCACTTTCTTGAGGGTAGGGATGGCGGCACGGATCCTGGTGTCGTCAGTGATTTCGAATTTTTCGTTGAGAGGAACGTTGAAATCCACACGGACGATGGCTTTCTTGCCAGCGAAATCGTAAGTTGAAATGTTCTGTTGCATAGTATTTTATAAATTATCCTTGTATTCAGCACTGTCGCGGATATAATTGAACGGACTCCGCGATACAACCTGCAAAGGTAGCAATTTTTTCATTACCTTTGCAATCCCCGGGGAGGGTTTCCCACAATGAACGAATTTCAAGAATATTTTGTATATGATTATAGAAAGTCCGGACCCGAATTGGAAAGATTACCAGCTGATCGACTGCGGGAATTATGAGAAGTTGGAAAGATTCGGCAATATAGTTATGGCGCGTCCTGAACCGAAAGCCTTGTGGGACAAATCCCTTTCAGAAGGAGAATGGAACCGCCTGATGCACACTCGCTTTACTCCGGGAGCCGGATTCGGAAAGGCAGGCAAGGAAGACAGCGGCACCTGGAACCGCCTCAAGAAGATGGACGACCAATGGTATGTCAGATACAATGTCGGGGGACCGTCGTTCAGGCTGAGGCTCGGTCTGACTTCATTCAAACACGTGGGGGTTTTCCCGGAACAGTCTCCCAACTGGGAATTCATCTATTCACGGACAAAGGCCTTGGTGGAGAAGGCAAAAGCCGGAGGTCTGCCGGCTCCGAAAGTCCTGAACCTTTTCGCATATACCGGTGCGGCGTCGCTCGCCGCAAAGGCGGCAGGTGCCGATGTGACGCATCTGGACTCCGTGCGCCAGGTTGTGACCTGGGCGAAAGGAAATATGGAAGCAAGCGGTCTGGACAACATCCGCTGGATTGTGGAGGATGCCCTCAAATTCGCCCGCAGGGAGGCAAGGAGGGGCAATGTGTACCAAGGCATAATCCTGGACCCTCCGGCTTACGGGCACGGTCCCGACGGAGAAAAATGGAAACTGGACGAATGTCTGAACGATATGCTCAAATGCGTGTCGTCGATACTTGCCCCCGTGGACAGCTTTATGGTGCTGAACCTCTATTCCAACGGATTCAGCGCAGTTCTCGGTGAAACCATTGTCCGTCAGAACTTCTGCCTCAAGACCTCTTTCAAGGACATCCAATCCGGAGAACTCGTACTCACCGACTCCTGCGGCAAACTCCTTCCCCTCAGCGTGGTCGTGCGGCTGGAGAGATAGTCTTGTCTGACAAGGTTTGCGTCGTCACACCCGGCTTGACCGGGTGTCATTGGATAGTATGGGATTGCCGGTCAAGCCGGCAATGACGCCGAACAACCAAACCGGTTATGATGGGAATGACGAAAATCTTGAAATTTTTTCGGAAAAAGTCTTGACTCTTACCCTACGTCATTATATATATTTGCAGGCAGAAACCACAATTGCGCAAATGTGATGAGTACCAACAAATTGAAAATCGGGGAGTTTTCACGACTTTGCCACGTCACTCCGAGGGCTCTCAGGCACTATGAGGAAATCGGTCTTCTGGTTCCTGAGATTATCGACAGGGAGACAGGCTACCGTTATTACAGCATCGGGCAGTACCAGAAAATGCAGGGAATCCTTTCCCTGAAAGAAATGGGCTACAGCCTGCAGGAAATCCACGAACTCTATGAGGAAGACTGTCATTTCCCTGACATCGGGTCTCTCGAGGAGAAAATCCTGGAATGTGAAGCGGAAATCCTGAAACTCAAGAATCGGAAAAACCAACTCAAAGCCGTCCTTGCTTCCCGCAAAAAAATCAGAATTATGGAACAGTTTTATTTTGAAGCCCTGCCTGCAATCACCGTGGCAAGTTACAGGGGTAAACTCTCATCCTATTCAGAACTCGGACGTCTCTGCTATGAGACGATAGGTCCGGAAATGGCTCGTCTCGGCTGCGCATGTCCCGAACCGGGTTACTGCTACACCATCGAACACGGGGAATACCGCCCGACCGACATTGACATAGAATACTGCGAGCAGGTCAAGGAAAAA
>JBJEJT010000096.1:0-4328 GCA_051878255.1 Candidatus Cryptobacteroides sp.
AGGTCAGGGCAGCCCAGGTCTCTTTCGGGTCCCAGTTCCAGTAATGTCCCCAAGCCTGTTTCGCCCAGACTGCCCCGGTAAGCATACCGAAAGTCAGGAACGACAATCCGACATATATCAGTTTGTCGGCATCCTGCAACAATTTTTCCTGAGGCTTGAACTCAGCCCACAGGACCAGCAGGAAGGCAGCGCCCAACATTGCGTATGAAAACATATACACGCTCACGTGAGGAATGAACCAGGCAGACTGGAGTGCCGGCATCAGGGTCTGGTCGTGAATCTGGGGCTTGACGCAGTTGATGATGATGAATACGGTCGAAAGCACAGCCGAGAAAGACAGCACCCAATCGTATTTCCATTTCGCATAGGTGAAAATTCCGGCGAACATCACAAAGAAAGAGTACCACAGGCGGGTCTCCCCCAAAGTTTTGAAAGGCGGACGCCCGAGAGAAATCCACAGACCGGTTATGAATGTGGCAAACACCAGCATTCCCAGGGTGCACAGAACAATGGAGACAGTCCTTTTCTTGCGCAGAGGCACAAAAGCGACGGCGGATCCAGCCACATAGGGCAGGACAGCCCCGACCGCGAAATATATGAAATCGTCCCAGGTCATACACTTTCCCTCTTTTTCGGGGTCGGCCCCTTGATGAACATTATCGCAGCCCCGGCTATCATCATCACAAGCCCCAGCAATGTCAGATATTTCCACGGCTCCCCGACCACCTCGAACACGCAATAGTCCTCCGATGAAGACACCAGATAGACATTGCGGGAAAAGCCGGCAGTGGCAGGGGAATTGACTTCGACAGTCCGTGGGACGCCATCGACGAGAATTTCGGCACGATATGCCTGTGGCAAGCCATTGTCGTAGAAGTCCACGGAATAGTCCAGCATCTGCAATTCAAAAGGCAGGGCATTGACCGTTCCGTCGGCAGTCCAGGCTGTTTTCGCCGATTCTCCCACAGACAGGGGCAAACGCATCACCTGCGTGTCGGGGGCTCCGAAAAAGAGTGAGGACACCATTATCAGCAGACCCTTGTGGTTGAGGACGAACCCCCATCTGATGCGTCCTCGGGCATCCCTCCAACCCCTCAACAGCACGAAGAACAGAGTAGTCAGCAGAAGAAGGATGTCAGCGGCGAACCACCAGGAATTGACGTATGCCCTCGTGGATGAGAAACCGGTGACAAGACAGCCAAGAGCACAGGCGGAAATGGAAAATATGGTGGCTTCCGAAGACAGGAACAAACCCCGTATCCAGGATTGTCTGCGGCTCCATACGACAAGACACAGAGCACACCAGAGCAGGAACAGAGAAAGGCTGACAGGGAAAGCGAAAAAGCCGGAAGGAATGTCCCCGACGACAAGCTGCAGCACAACGGATGCCGACAGGAAAAGTGTCAGAGCAGCCAAGTGGTCAAGTTTCAGCCTGTTCATATCGCCGGAGTTGATAGTCCCTATTCCTGGGGCTGATTGTGGATATAGTCCAGCACCTCACGTACCTCGCTGTCGTAGCGCAGACGGATTTGCACCCCAGCCTTCTGGAAGTAATACCTCACTGCTATCTCTTCCTCTATGAACGGCACGATCTCGTCCTTCTTCAGACGAATGAACTGCTCTTTCTCAATCTGGAGTGTCTTTTCAATCAAATCCAACTGCTCCTTCACCTCCCCGGCAAGTCCGTCTTTCTCCATCTCATTCTTCATCTGGTCGAAAGAAGCCTTGGCAGTGCTGCGGTAATCGAATTCACGTGTCCCGGCAAACGAGACGAAATCCTCAAAATCCTGATCCGACAGATGGAAATCCTCCACCGGCGGAATGCTTCCGTGCTTGCGGGCATATTCAATGGCATATCTATCCACGATGCCATAGAGCACGAGGGCATAGACTATACGGCTGTAGGAAGGGGACTTGATTTCCACATCCGGAGTGATTCCCCCGCCGTCCCGGACCGTGCGTCCCTTTGCGGTTTTGAATTCGTGTGTCAGAGAGTCCGGGATATGCCCCACGCTGCCGTCTTCGTTGCGGTGCGTATAGTCGATGGCCTGCACGCAACGTCCGGACGGAGTGTAATACTTGGCAGTGGTGACCTTGAGCTGACCGTTGTAGGCAACCGGACGAATGGACTGGACCAACCCCTTCCCATAGCTGCGCTGTCCGAGTATGGTTGCCCTGTCCATATCCTGAAGGGCGCCGGAGACGATTTCGGAAGACGAAGCCGAATTGGAATCAATCATTATATAGAGAGGAATATCCACGTCCACGGGCTCGGTCCTGGTCCTCATTTCCCTCGCCTGCTCCGACATCCCCTTGGAAGTCACGACCAGGGAACCCTTCGGTACAAAAAGACTCACTATATCCACTGCCTCATCCATAAGCCCTCCGCCGTTGCCACGCAAATCGAGAATCAGACGGGTCATTCCCCGGGACTTCAGTTCATAGTAGGCACTGCGTATCTCCGAAGACACATTCTCGGTAAACTTGGTCTGACGGATATAGCCGGTCTCAGAATCCAGCATCCCCACATAATCCACGGACGGTATCTGAATCCGTTCACGGACAACGTCCACGTCCACGACCTCCCCGCTGCGCACTTTCCTCACCTTGAAACGGACCTTCGTACCAGGCTTCCCCTTCATCCTGTCGGTAGCTTCGCCGATTTCAAGCGGTCTCGGGTCCACCCCGTCGATCTCAAGTATCTCATCCCCGCACTGCAAGCCGTTCTTGGCTGACGGGGAACCTTCATAAGGCTCGTTTATGATGACATAGCCCCCTTTCTCCTTGTGGACCACGGCACCTATTCCGCCATAGGTATTGGAAAGCAACCTCTGGAAATCCTCGTTTTCCTCTTCCGGGACATATATCGTGTAGGGGTCCAGCTGGGCAAGCATCGCGTCAATGCCGGCACGCATCATCCTGTCCACGTCGAGACTGTCCACATAGGAAAGGCTCAACTGGCGCACTATGGAATTGTGGATTTCGGACCACTGACCCAGTTTGAAGCCGCGGCTCTGTGCGTTCGACACGGCGGCTGACAGCCCCAAAGCCAGGCAAAGGACAAAAATTGCTTTAACTTTCTTCATATTCTGCATACATTACTCCGCCCCGTTCTGTCCAGACGGAAAAACGGGGGAAGCAAAGATACAAATCTGATTCCTAATTCCGACATTGAAAAGGCATAATTGTTCAAATTTTGCTATTTTTGCCCCGCTGAAACGAAAAAATCTCAAAATGAAGAAATTGGTATTCGCCACAGCCAACAGGGGCAAGGCATTGGAAGCTGCTGAAATACTCGGAGATGGCTACACTCTTGTCCTGCCCTCCGAAATCGGAATCGAAGAGGAAGCCGATGAAACCGGACTGAGTTTCCGGGAGAATTCCGAAATCAAGGCGAGGTTCATATACGACCGCATCCCTCTGGGCGGCACGGAGGGATTCTATGCAGTCTTTGCGGACGACTCCGGGCTGGAAACGGATGCCCTTGGAGGGGAACCAGGCATCTACACGGCACGCTACGCCGGGGAAGACAAGAACTTCCGGGACAATATGGACAAACTCCTGAGCAGACTGGAGGATGCCGGAGCCTGCCGCACCGAAGACCGCAGGGCAAGGTTCCGCTGTTCCGTAACCCTGATTGACGCCAGCGGCAGGACCATCCACTGCGACGGTTGCCTGGAGGGTCACATAGCCTTTGAAAAGTCCGGCTCCGGAGGTTTCGGATATGACCCTGTATTCATCCCCTCCGACGATGAACTCCTGAGGCTCCGGGAACAGGGCATCAGTGCGGAAGATCTGGAAAAGTGCAAGGGCAGGACCCTGGCAGAACTGCCGTCATCCTGGAAGAATCTGATTTCGCACAGGTACAAGGCTCTCAGGGAACTCGAAGAAAAACTGCTCCCCGGAATATGAACCGCGCAAGTTCCCAAGGCATAGAGTTCATTCTTCTCCACGCCACGAAATACGGGGAAAGGTCGCTGGTACTCCACACCCTGAGCCGCGAATACGGACGTTGCGCCTTTTTCCTGCGTTCCGTCTCCGGAGGCGGCAAATCCGGAAAGAGCCGCACTGCAAGCCTGATCAGCCCCCTGAACATAATAGAAGCCTCTGTACATCAGGGCAAGGGAGGTATGCCAGCCGTCAGCAACCTGGTCCTTTCCGAACCCCTGTCGGGCTTGCGGGAGAATCTCTTCAAAAGCAGCATCTCCATCTACCTCGCGGAACTGCTTTTCCGCGCAATCAGGGAAGGCGCCAACGAGCCGGGACTATATGACTGGTGCAAGCAACAGATTCTGCTTCTGAACGCCCTGCAGAACAATTTCAGCAAC
>JBJEJT010000097.1:0-4325 GCA_051878255.1 Candidatus Cryptobacteroides sp.
CAGAAGTTTCCCAGGCACAGCGCGGGGTGTTGTTGTTTTCGCTCAGGTGGCACAGGAAGATATTGCGCAGCCCATTGTGGCAGAAACGTTTGATTGCAGATGCGCACTCGTCGTTGGAGAGGTGCCCGCTGCCGTCCATAATGCGGCGCTTGAGTTCAGCCGGATATGTACCCCCGAGCAGCATATCCATATCGTAATTGGATTCAAAGACCACCGTTTCAGCCCTTGCAGCGAATTGGACAGCCTCGTCCGTGACCCTTCCGGCATCGGTCATAATGAAAAACCTGTGGTCACGACCCTCAAGCGGTACCTTTATATAATAGCCGACAGTCTGGGTGGCATCGTGGGGGACTATGAAATACCTCACCCCGAAGCCTGCCACGTCATTCCATACACCTTCCTCCAGCACCCCGGGAGTGACACCGGTACCCTCAAGGCTGTATGTCCTGCCGGAAAGGGCGGCGGCTATTGAACGGGAAGTCCAGACCGGCTTGCGGAGTTTCTTGCAATAGGAAGCGAGGGAACGGATATGGTCCATATGGTCGTGTGTCACAAGGACGGCGTGGATGCAGTCCGTGGAAATGTCTTCCTCGGCAAGCAAAGTCTTGAGCCTGCGGAGACTTACTCCGGCATCGATGAGTATTCCGTCCACACATTCCCTGCCCATAAAGCGTCCCAGAAAATAACAGTTCCCGCTGCTTCCGCTGGACAGGCTCAGGAATACGGGTCTCAGATTCTCGTTCTCAAACAGGTTGCCCGTCATTCCTCACAGAATTTCTTGATTACACCATAGGCATCCGAGACACCCAACTCTCCTGCCCTCGAAAGGTCCATACAGCCTTTCTCCCTCTCTTTCAGATACACCTGCACCAGTCCCCTGTTGAACCAGGCATCGCCGAGGTAAGGGAATTGCGAAACCGCCCTCGAATAGGCTTCGATGGCTTTGACGAAATCCGAAGACAGGCAGTAGAGATTGCCCAGGTTATAGTTCAGGTAAGGCAGGTCGGGGAGGATTTCCAGAGCCTCGTTGAGATCGTCAATGGCTGAGGAATAGTCGTAACGCACGGAGACCTGGTCCTTGACTCTCGCCCTCGTGTTGCCCGAATCGTCCATCGAGAGTGTCTGGACATTGTTTTCCATACTGGAAATGAACTCAATCATATCAGCCCTTAGCACAGCCCGGTTCATCAGATAGAATGCCCTGTAATAGGCTTCGAGGGATGTGCCGGGTTCGGCTGCAAGAGCCTGGTCATAATGCATCATCGCGGCATTGAAATGCTTGCGTCCAGTCTCGTCCAAAGCCTCCGAGAACTCTCTCATCGCAACTGAAAGCCCCTCTTCCTGCGGGACGGAGACAGAAGTCTGCGCTGACGGTCCGCCTATGTTCAACTTGCCTGAGAAATGCTGTACGAAGCGCTTGAGCAACGGATTCTCGTAGATATGGGAAATCGTGGAATTGGTCGCCTGTTCCTCATCGGATTTCACAAAACGCAGCAACGGGCGCAGTTTTATGTCCACATCCCTGTGCTGCAGCATCTCGTCGTTGAAATCCTTGCGGGCGAAGTCGGCATCGAGGGCAAGCAGGGCTGAAAAGCGGGCAGATGTGTCCGAAAGCGACATCTTGCCCTCATCCTGCCCTTTCCGGTATTCCTCAACCTTGCGCTTCGCCGTCTCGTAATCCTCCTTGGACTCCCTGTGCATCCCCAACTGATTCTTCACATAGGAACGGTTCATATAAGCCTTGGCAAAATCCGGATAGAGTTCGATGGCTGCATCGTAATCTTCAAGCGCATCCCGGTACATTCCCATTTCTATGAATACCGAAGCCCTGTTGAAATGCGCCAGCACGTTGTCCGGGTTGATGTTCAACACCCTGTCGAGGTCTGAAAGCGCCCCCTCGAAATCCCCGAGCTGTGCCAGGATCAGACCCCTGTTGTAGAGGGTCAGGGCATTACCCGGCTCATCCGCCAGCACCCTGTCGAGATCCTCCAGGGCGGCACGGTAATTCTTGGACTCATAGTGGAGTATGGCACGGTTGAAATAGGCGAAAGTGTTGGACGTGTCGATGGAGATGGCTTTGTCCATATCCCGTATGGCAAGTTCGTTGTTCTTCTGGGCGGCATAGAGGCGTCCCCTGCGCACATAGCCCTCCGGGTCGAAACGGTCCAGGCGGATTGCCTTGTTGTAATCGTTCAGCGCCTTGAGGGTGTCGCCGAGGAAGAGCAGGGAGGCTCCCCTGTTCAGATATGCCGACGGGTCTCTCGGTTCCTTGCGTATGTATTTGTCGAAATCGCTGACTGCCGCCTCGAAGTTCTGCGACAGGAAATGGGTCACTCCACGGCTGAAATACAGGCCGGGATAGCCCGGGCGCAGTTCTATGGCCTTGTCTATGTCCTTGAGGGCGGCTTCGTAATTGCCCGTGCGGCTTTCCGTTATGCCCCTGTAATGGTATCCCGAGGTGAATACGGGATTGATGCGGACCGAGGTGTTGAAGTCCTTTTTCGCTCCACGGAAGTCTCCGAGATTGTACTTGGCAATGCCCCGGAAGAAGAAATTCTCGTAGTCAGTGCTGTCGAGCCTTTCGAGTATGTTGAAGTTCTCTATCGCCTTTGCAAACTTGCCTTCAGCGAGCGCAGCCCTGCCCCTGTACATAAACACATCCCTGTCATACTGGGCATACAAATCCCCGGTCCCTGCGAAAAGGACCAAAAACAGAGAAATACAGGCATAAATTTTAGCCGGCGACCTGAACATAGAGAAAAAATCACTAATTTTGGCGGCTTTTTGTCAGGTTTCATCCCGGACGCCGCTTCACTCAAACGTGCAAAGATAGACTTTTATGCCCGAATTAACAACAACCATACGCCATACAATCTGCATTTTTTCACGAGGATTCAGAACCCTGATTGTCATCTTTCTGCTTCTGCTTCCATTCAACGGAAAGTCCCAGGGACATCCTGCGAGAAATGTGGTCTGGGACCTGAAACTTGAAAGGCAGGTGTCTTTCCTGAGTGACGACATCTGCGCCGGCAGGGCGGCAGGCACAAAGGGTGGCACCGAGGCTGCGGCGTTCATTGCGAGGCGTTTCAGTGAAATCGGTCTGGAGCCTCTGCACGGCGGGGAAAGCCACAAGAGCCATTTCCAGTCCTTCCTCACCCCCAACGGAGTTGCCGGACACAATGTGATAGGCTTTTTCAACGGCTCCCGCAAACTCAAGGAATGCCGCTACCTCATAGTAGGGGCGCATTTCGACAATCTCGGCACTATGGGCGGAAAAATCTACAGGGGTGCCGACGCCAACGCCTCCGGAGTGGTGGCAGAGATGAGCGTTGCGGAAATGCTCGTGATGGCGAAACTTCTCGGCAAGTCCTATTCGAGAAGCGTGATATTCGTCGCATTTGACGCCCGTAACAATGGTATGGCAGGTTCGCAGGCATTCTGGAAGTGCCTGGGCGACGGTATGTTCAAGGACCCTCATACGGGTAAGACAATCTGGCCCGAGGCAGTGGATATGATGGTGGACCTGGACCAGTTGGGCAGCACTATGGCACCTGTGGAGAAAAATCGCCCCGACTATCTTCTCGCAGTGGACAACGGCACGCTTTCCGACAAGGACAGGGACCTCATCGACTGGACCAACCGCATCTTCGACCTCAACCTCCAAGTCTGCCACGACTATTACGGAAGTGAGAACTTCACAAAGGTATTCTTCAAAATCACGGATGTGAAGCCTTTCGCGGACGACGGAATCCCCTGCGTGATGTTCACGTCCGGCATCACGATGAACAACAACAAGCCCTACGACAGTGCGGACACGCTGGACTACCCGGTTTTCAGGACGAGAATCTATCTGATATTCCATTGGATAGAGATTCTGGCGCGACATTGACAGGGCATTTCATTTTTTATGACTATATTTGTGGTTTTGGACGAATTGAGCCGAGGGAAACGGCTCCTGCAACAACTATAATTGAGAAAAGACAGATGAAAGAATTCCTTCAGATACTCCGCCGCTATGCCGGTCCCTATAAAAATTATGTAATCGGGTCAGTAATCCTGAACATACTCTCTGCTATTTTCAACATCTTTTCGTTTACCCTCATCATCCCCATACTCCGGATGATTTTCAATATGGACGGGACTGTGTACGAGTTCATACCCTGGGGCGAAAACGGATTCAAGGAGACTCTGCTCAACAACCTGTACTACTTTATGTCCGTGCTCGTGCAGAATTACGGACCGTCGATGACCCTGCTGCTTCTCGGACTTTTCCTCGGGGTGATGACAGCCCTCAAGACCAGTTGCTACTTCGGCTCATCCGCCAT
>JBJEJT010000098.1:0-4319 GCA_051878255.1 Candidatus Cryptobacteroides sp.
TGGATGTACTGTGAGATTTCGTTCACATCCTTCCACACATTGACATTCAGGTTGATTGAACCTGTTCCGTCCACCTTGTTGTTCTGGTCCAGCTCGTTTCCGATGCACCACATCAGGATGGCAGGATGGTTCTTGAGCCTGCTGACAATGGTCTTGACCGATGCCACCTGCTTCTTGCGTGCAGTTTCGTCATTGTAGTCAAAGCCTTCGCACTCGCGAGGCATCCAGAGTCCGAGGTTCACATATACACCTTTCTTTGCCATCTCGTCGAGAAGATCTTCAGCCTCGTCATTGACAGAGTACATCCTGACCGTATTTGCACCGGACTGCTTTGCCTCCTTCCAGAATTCCTGGTTCTTGTCGGAGTCCAGGTTGTCTCCATTGAGTGCCGCCCCCTTGATGAAGAAAGATTCCCCGTTCACATAAAGAGCCCCGTCCTTGATGACGACTTCAGGCTTGTCGGGAAGACTTTCAGGCTCTGAAGGATGGAATTTGCTGTCATCGTTATCAGTTTTTTGGCACGAAAGTGCCGCAGCCGCCATTACGGCCAAGAGAATTGTGGTTGATTTTTTCATAATTATTCTGCGTTTCTTGCCATTATTTCAATCTCATTGATGATTGCCGGACCCAGGTTCACCGATGCACATTTCTTGAACTCGGCATAGTCCGGATCCTTGGAGACAGATGTTGCATTGTTAAGGAATTCCTCGCTGTGCTGCTGGTCATACGTCTTGCCGTATTTTGCAGCAATTTCATCCACACTCTTCTCCCTCCAATGCAGGCTGCGGATCACGAGCCTCAGATAGCGTCCGCTGCAGGATGCCGACTCCGGAAGAAGAACGCTTTCCCTGCCGTCATAGACAGGAATGGTGGATGAGCCCACTTTCGTCCAGACATCATCCGAGAGGCAGTTTTCCTCCGTCGGCTCCACATCCCCGACATAGTACTCGTAATCTTTCACTCTCTGGTAGAATGAACTCATATCGATATTGTTCTCCACGATTTTCGATGCGACTGTCGTAATCTTGCTCACGGAATACCTGTGCTTCATATCGAAGACAAGAATCCAAGGCAGGTGTACCGGCTGGATTATGACATCGCCGGAATTCCAGAACTCCTTGAAAGTGTAGTCATACTCCGTATGGTCCTCCTGGTTGCACCAGAGGGCCTTCGCTCCGCCGCAGGAGCAGGATGTGGCATCGAAGACGACCGACCTCCATACCGAGTTCCTGTTGCCGTCAAAGAGATTCGCCGTGGAGAAGTCTCCGTAGCCGTTGGATGGTATGTTCTCATAGACTGTCGTGAATTCGGTCCCGTCAATCAGACGTGCCATCTCCCCGTCTTTGAAGACGTAAATCATATAGTTCTTATAGACATTGACCGAATCGGTTGCTTCCAGGACAAGCGGAAGCACATAGGTGTGTTCCTCATCCCGCCTCATCTGGTTGAGGATGGAAAGGCCGTCAATTGTGACTTTCACTGTCTTGCCTGTCTGCCCAGCGTCGAAATGCAAGTCGGCATCGAATGAGCACCAGGATTTGTCTATGCTCCTGTAGCTGTTGGAAATCCCGGAAAGCTCGGCATCCGACATAAACACCAGGCGGGCATCCGTCTGAGCTGTCTTGTCGCTGCCTGTACGGAGGATGGTGAGAGGGTTGCTCCCATCCATAGAAGTGGTGCCGGAGGTAATCGTAACATTGGTCTCCCCTTCATATTTGAAGGAAAGAATGGTATGCCACGCATCTGCAATCAGTGACTCCGGTTCGAATTTATGGCAGGCTGAAACTGCGGCAAGAGCCGTCAGCATCAATCCTGAAACAATTATCGTTCTTATGTTTGTTTTCATACTTGTTCAATTCTCTGTTAATAACCTGGAGCCTGCACAAGCTGGGAGTTGCTGTAAATCTCCTCTGTGGCAATCGGCTGGAAATACATCCTGTCATTCCAGACAAACTTCTGGTTTACTGTCGTACGGCGGTTGAGTTCCTCGAATGAAGGGTTTTCCACCTCGAAGTTCAGACCTTCACGCACTCCTGCCTTGAGGTACTGTGGTGCGATGCACCATCTGCGGAGGTCGAAATACCTGTGTCCTTCGCCCCAGAGCTCGACGAATCTCTCATTGCGGATCCACTCCATAAGAGGCATATCGGAAGTGATGTCGGCACTGGTCAGCGCAGGTATGCCGGCACGTTCCCTGACAACATTCAGGTCGTCAAGGGCGAGGTCGGTCTGTCCCTTGGCAGCGTAGCACTCAGCACGGTTGAGATAAAGCTCCGCAAGACGGATAATCGGGAAAGGCACCGTCCTGGTGTTGGTCGTGTTGGTGCTTGAGTTCCAGGTGAGGTTCGGCTGAATCCATTTCTTGCAAAGGAAGCCCGTTATGTTCAAATCGTTGTCCTTGCTCGGGTTGTAGCCCTGCTTGTCCTTGTTGCGCATATTGACGACAAGTGTCTGGCCGTTGCTGAGCTTGGAACCGAGTTCCGCACCGTCGAATGCGAACCAGGCATAGAAACGGGGCTCGCGCTTGTCATTGAGCTTGATGATTTCGCCTCGCGAGAGACCTGCGGACTCGAACCATTCGGACTCAGGATAGAAATCGCCGTCCTTGGCAGGGAGTTTTCCCTTTTCGGTGTAGAAGTGCTCTATGGTGTAAAGGAAAGGGGAAACACCTGAACGTCCGCCTGTCGAGGCTCCGTTGTAGTAGGTTATGGCGTGTGGCAGGGCCGTGTTCTCCCAATCGAGATAATATGCCTGCGAGCCGCTGGCAGGGAGGGACGAGCCCCAGATGAACTCCTTGTTTCCGTCAGTCTCCGCAGTCACCATCAGATAAGACATAAGGCTGGCGTATTTTTTCAGATTGTCATCCGCGCCCGGAATGTCGGGGAGACTGATGTCCTCCGCAGCCCTCCTGTTCTCCGCATCCTCGACTTTGAACATCGCCCGCTTTCCTTCGATTTCCGCAAACTCGATGGCTTCGGTGCAGGCAGTCAGAGCCCGGTCCCATTTCTTCTCATCGTATTCAGAAGAGACTAGGTCATATCCATATCCCGGAGTTTCGTAATTCTTGTTCTTCCAGGCCCTGATGTTTGAAGGAGCCTCACCGTTCCACAAAGGGGATGAAGCATAAAGAAGCACGCGGGCCTTCAATGCCTTGGCAGCCGTTGCCGTTGCCCTTCCGATTTCCGAATCGATTGAGATATAGTTCGGAAGACCGTTCTGGGCTGCGCTGTCCAACCATTCCACAATCCTGTCCACACAGTAGTCGTAGTGTGAACGGCCGGGGAAATCTTCCTTTGGAGTGGTGTTCGGATAGAAATGGTCCATAATCGGGATGGGCCCGTAAGACTCCAGAAGATAGTAGTGGTAGAATGCGAGAAGGAATGAGCACTCAGCCCTCCAGCGTGCGATGTCACTTTCGGTACTGTGGGCAGGAGTGTATTCGTCCAGGAGTTTCAGAAAGAGGTTTGTCTTGCCTATGTATGTATAGCATACATCCCAGGCAGGGGTCCACACTTCACCGGCATTCACGAGGCCCCAGGCATTTCTCTGGCTGTTCACGCCCCAGGCTGTCGGGAGACCGTATTCGTCGGTGGAAGAAACGAAGCTGCGCAACAGCCTCTGTTTGTAGAGGGAGGTCGTTCCCTCATAGCAGCTGTAAAGGAATGCTTCAGCCCTGTCCTTGTCCTTCATTGTGTCCTCAATTTCCATTGTCTCCGGTGGGACCACTTCAAGGAAGTTGCACGATGGTGCCATCAGAAAGCAGAGAAGGGCTGCTGCAAGATATTTATATATGTTTTTCATAACTGTCAATTAAAAAGAAAGCTGAACACCAAAGTTGAAAGTCCTCTGGAGAGGGAAGGAATTCCAGGACAACTCAGGGTCCCAGAGTTTGAAAGGACTCCATACGCAGAGGTTGTCCCCGGTGAAGAATATGCGGCAATGAGGGAATCTGTAGCCCACCTCCAAGGTCTTGAAACGGAGGAAGCTGCCGTTGCGGAGCCAATATGTGCTGGTCACAAGGTTGTTCTTGACATCCGTATAATTTACTCCCAGACGGGGATATGTTGCGTTAGGATCCGGATTTGCATCCGTCCAGCGCTGCTCGTCGATGTATTTTGCAACCTGTCTTTCGCCGGCACCCCATTCCGTACCCGTGTCGGCACCGAAAGGATTCATCGGGCTCTGGAGTATCGTCCTTAATCCAGAACCGTTGAAGAATACTCCGAGGTCGAGGTTCTTCCATCTGATGTATGCTCCGAAACCATATTGGATTCTCGGCATCGTGCCCGTGTCGGAAATCATCGTGCGGTCCTCCTGGG
>JBJEJT010000099.1:0-4288 GCA_051878255.1 Candidatus Cryptobacteroides sp.
TATGCCCAGAAGGGCACGGGGTATCATACATTTCCCGTATATGCCTCGGATTTTCCGGACACCGGCCTCAGGGTTGCCGGATGTTACGGGCTGGCTGCCGGCAGCATCAGAAAGCGCCTTCGCATCTCTGTGGGCACGGATGACGGATTTGAAATAATCTGTCTTGCCTGAGGCGAGGTACAGCAGGGCGGAGCATCCGTCGAGCAGTTTCCTGGCAAATATCCTGACGGCAGCCTTGCGCCTGCCTATGGTCCTGCCCAGGTTCTTCTCCAACAGCAGTATGTTGTTGCGGTAATTCAGATACAGTTTCTGCGGGGATTCGGCAGGCAGAGTCCCACCTCCGAGATGCCATACGACTGACTGGGGCACAACCGTGACTTTCCACCCCTCAGCCTGCATCCTCCAGCAGAGGTCTATTTCCTCCATATGGGCGAAAAACCTGTCATCGAGACCTCCGGTTCCAATCCACGTCTCCCGTCTTGTCATCAGGCACGCACCGGTTATCCAGAGCACGTCCCGTGGCTCGTCGTACTGACCCTTGTCTGTCTCGAGCCTTTTCATCACGCGACCTCTGCAGAAAGGGTACCCGAAGCGGTCTATCAGTCCTCCTGCCGCCCCGGCATATTCAAACTTGTCCCTTTCGTACCAGGAGTGGAGTTTCGGACCGCACGCCCCGCAGTCCGGATGTTCCTGCATCCACTTTGCAAGCGGGGCAATCCAGTCTCTGTCCACTTCTATGTCCGAATTGAGCAGCACGAAACAGTCGTACGGACGCACGGACCCACCGTCATCCGTTCCGGGATTGGCAATCAACTCTCCTATGGCTCTGTTGTAACCTCCGGTAAATCCGTAATTCCGGTCCAGGGCTATGGTGCGGATGGACGGGAATCCCGTCCTGACGAATTCGAGTGAACCGTCGGAAGAGGCATTGTCCGCGACAATGATGTCGGCTGCATTCTCACTCGCAGCAGCATTGAAGACCTCTGATGATTCTATCAGGGGAGGCAGGAACTTCTCAAGATAATTTCTTGTGTTCCAATTCAATATGACAATGCCTATGCGCATCCTACTCTCCGGCGCATCCGCCCTCGCCGCAGCATCCGTTTTCGCCGTCTGAGCATCCGCCACATTCCCCTTCGCCGCAATGTCCTCCGCAGCCTGAGCAACCGCCTGCCCGTTCTCCGTGAAGTCCCTCTTTGAGTTCTTTCTCGGTCGCCGGACGCACTTCCACGATCTCACCGCTGAAATTCAGGGTTTTGCCAGCCATAGGATGGTTCACGTCCACTTTCACGCTTTCAGCCGACACCTTCAGGATGGTGGCTGGAACCGGCTGACCGAACTGGTTCATAAGTGTGATTGCCGAACCCTCCACGAGAAGGTCGTGGCGGATCTTGCCTTCCGGGTCGGTAAATGCGGCGATCGGGAGGTCGATGATTCTTTCAGGGTCCACTTCGCCGTAGCCATCGGCGGGGCTGAGTGTGAATGCGAATTTGTCGCCTGCCGAAAGTCCTGAGATCGCCTCCTCGAATTTCGGGAGCAGGTATCCCAGTCCCTGGATGAATGTCAGGGGTCTTTCGACTGTGCATTTGTCCACTATCTGCCCATCTACGTTCAGTTCGTAGGTCAGGGCAACTACGGAATTCTGTTCTATCTTCATATTGTGTTATGTGTTAATTGTTCTTTCCACGTCATCCTCCGATCCGGCTCCTACCCGAGGCAGGCTACATCCCCGAACGCAAGGGACGGCAACCTCCACGCCCCGCAATCCCGTTCATCATCCCCTACAGCCACCAGATTGTTCCACAATCCAATCATATTCCCCGTGATGAGCATCTCCCGGAACGGCTGTCCTATCTTCCCGTCCCTGAATACAAATCCGGACACTCCGAATGAAAAATCCCCGGTGACTCCGTTGCAGTTCCCTCCATTGAAATCCGTGACATAAATCCCATCCCCGCAAATTTCCAAAATATCCGCCAAAGATAAGCTTTTCCCCTCTGATTGCAAAACGTATGAGCCGGACTTCAGATTCGGGGACAGCCATTTTTTCAGGACCGGTCTCGATATGTCGGCGTTGGTCCGCAGTTCCCCTGTCTTGTTCGCCGCCCAGGTGTTCGTGAAGTAGTTGATGACAACCCCGTTCTCAATGACAGGCAAATCAATGGTCGCCGAGCCCTCGTTGTCGAACAATTTCGCTCCGGAGCGTCCCCTGGCACGTACGTCATCTCTCAGCGACAGTCCCTCTGAAAACATTTTCTTGCCTTTGCTTCCACACAGAAACGACATATTCTGCTGTATGGACATACAACTCAGGGCATCTGTAACGGGCGAGAGCAGTCTGGACGCTATGTTCCCGTCCACGACCATATTCATTCTCCCACCTTCAGTCTTTTCCGGTCCTATCGAAGCCACAGCCTTTTTCAGAGCCGTTTCTGCACATCTGCGCGGGTCAATCCCATCTTTGAACGGGGACACTTCCCACCAGTATGAACTGAAACGTTC
Organism: Candidatus Cryptobacteroides sp.; assembly: GCA_051878255.1. Taxonomy (GTDB): domain Bacteria; phylum Bacteroidota; class Bacteroidia; order Bacteroidales; family UBA932; genus Cryptobacteroides. The sequence continues at coordinate 2,503 of JBJEJT010000099.1, forward strand.
CCCGCTTCCGGACAGGATGGTAATATCTGAAGAGCAACTGAATCCGCTTTCAAAATGTACCATTCTGTACCCCCTGGAGTCCAGAAGCAGTGTCGCAACCGCATAGTCGCTGTATTCATTTTCCTCTGAAACCACCGTCCAGCCGTCCCCGGAGGCGTTCCGGATATGCATCTTTGAAACTGACCCCACCCTTTCATCGGGAGAGGTGTCGTAATATCTCCTGTCCCAAAGTCCTGCCTCATATCCTCCGGAGGCATCTGTTGCCATACACTCTGCCGGCGGGAGCTGTCTGCATTCATCCGGTTCCATCAGGGCCAGGGTCCTTACCGCCTTTGATATGAAAGATGCAAGTTCGCCGCGGCTGATTCTGTTGGTGGAGAATGAACCGTAATGTCCGTTTGAGAAAAACTTGAACGTGAGGTTCCTGTCCAGGCGGTGCTGGATGTTGTCCAGAATCCCGTCACGCATAATGCAGGTGTCGGATATGCTTTTGTTCAGTGTGACATTCGCCCCCTCCACGCCCTGTTTCAAGGCCTCCCTGATGCTGAATTCTGCCAACTCTATTTCTTCGCTGTCTATGAGTTCCATTCCCTTTTCTCCGATACTTTCAAAAGGCGGAAAATTTCCCGCCGGCAAAACTGCAAATTTAGTCAAGTTTCGCTATATTTGTGACCTGTTTTGAATTTCAACCTACATTTTTTACCGTTATGAGCAATACAGGCATCAATCTGGTCGAACATCTCAAGTTCTACAAGGATTTTCCTAAGGCCGGAATCAATTTCATAGACATTATGCCTCTGATGTCCTCGAAAGAGGTCTTTTCTCAGGTAATCAATGAACTCGATGCGGCAGTCCATTGCCCCAACCTCGCCCTGCCTGAAGCCAGGGGTTTTCTTTTCGGCGCTCCGCTTCTTCTGACCGATGGCGCCGTAACCAACATCATCCCTGTCCGCAAATCAGGCAAACTTCCATTCGCCGAGGGGGACCTGACTGGGGTGGATATTATGAAAGAATACGGTGCAGACAGGATTTTCTACCGAAACAGTGACATCGCTTCGGGAGAATTGTCCGGCGATGTTTTCGAGATAGCAATCCTGGACGACATACTTGCCACCGGAGGCACGGCCGAAGCCTTGGCGCTGTCGCTGAACGGAAAGACGGTCATAAAGGATGGCATCCCTCACAGAGTGGTTGTAAAACAATTTGTCTTCCTTGTGGAAATAGACGACCTGAACGGTTCCAGCCGTCTCGAAAAAATTGCTCCGGTAACCTCTCTCATCCATCTGAACGACTGATTTGCTTCCATCCTGTCCGGGAGAGTGGAGACTGTCCGGTCGGGAACCTTTGCAAATAAGAATTATTTTGTAAATTTGCACCCGGAATTGAGATATGGTGTAATGGTAGCACTACAGATTTTGGTTCTGTCTGTAGAGGTTCGAATCCTCTTATCTCAACGAAAAGCCCGTAATTCACTGAGTGATAATAACTTGCCCGATTTTGACGCTCAAAACGGGGCAAAATCGGGACAGCTTTCGCATTCTGCGGACAACCTCTATGAGGCATTGTCCGAATTGTGCGAAAGGAAAAAACGTCTTTCTGGAAACCTCTTGTTTTTATAGATTACGTGCCTGCAAAGCTCGTTGAAGGTCGAATCTGGTACATCTATTTCTACGTCAAAAATCCATCTACGGGCAAACTTTGCCGACAGAGGATAAAGTTCAACAAATGCCGCTCTGTCAGGGAACGGAGAAAGAATGCTGCTATCCTTATAGCTTCCATAAATGAG
>JBJEJT010000100.1:0-4274 GCA_051878255.1 Candidatus Cryptobacteroides sp.
CAAGCAATGGATTACTGTGGGGGAATTATTTCCGATAACGGTAGAATTGATTGAAATTCGGAAATGTTCAATCCCAGGATTGGAAACAGGAGTATATTTTTGTAGAAAGTGATTACATCTGTCGCCAAATGAAGAAATTATCAATTTTAATAGCACTTACCCTTGCTGCACTTGTCGTTTCCTGCAGTAGGGAGGACCTTGTGCCGACCCCACCTTCCGACCCTCAGGAAACAGAGGACGGGGACAAGGACGAACCAGAAGAAGAAACTCCGGGAGAAGAAACTCCGGGAGATGAAAATCCGGACGGGGACGATCCCCAGCCAGCCGACCCAGAGCAGGCCGGATATGACCCTTATGGTGACAATCACGGCAAATTGCCGGTGATTAGAATCGACACTCCAGGTGGCGCAACTATCGACAGCAAGGAAAATTGGGTGGAACAGGCGTCATTTTCCATCGAATTTCCCAACGGCCGGACAGAAAACTACGGGTTTGCGAAGATTAAGTTGCGCGGCAATTCCACGCTTTACTATCCCAAAAAGTCATTCAACTTCAAACTTGACAAGAAGGCCTCTCTAGTGAATATGCCCGAGGACAAGAGTTGGTGCCTGCTCGCCCAGTGGATGGACCGTACCCTGCTCCGGAATGACGTGGCCTTTGAAATAGCCAGGAGGACACATTCCCTGGGTTGGACTCCGAGGGGAGAATTCGTGGAACTGATTCTCAACGGGGAATTTCTCGGGACCTATTATCTGTGTGAAAAAATAAAGATTGCGAGGCAGAGAGTGATAACGGCAGAGGATGGGTACATACTTGAATTGGACACTTATTACGATGAAGAATACAAGTTCAAGTCAGAAAAATGCAATCTTCCCGTGATGCTGAAAGAACCGGACCCGGAAGACATCACACCTGAATTTTTTGATGGTGTGAAGACTTTTTTCAACAAGGCCGAATTGTATCTTACCTCTTGTGACTGCCGCATCTACTGTGAGTTCATAGATATGGACAGTTTCATTGACTGGATTTTCGTACACGAACTTACGTCCAACTACGAACCTTCGCATCCCAAGAGTACCTATATGTTCCTTGCCCCCGACGGAAAACTGCACGCCGGGCCTGTATGGGACTTTGACTGGGGTACATTCAAGCCTAACAACAAGGGCTTGGTCCTGGCTGAAAAGTGGTGGTTCAAGTATTTTTTCGCAGACCCGTATTTCATCGCAAGGCTAAAGCAGAAGTGGAATGAGGAATTGCCTGTCTTTCTCGAAATATCGGACTACATAGACCGCAGGGTCGTGAACCTGAGGCCGTCGGCAGAGTCCAACATACGTCAATGGCCTATCAGCGGCAATGTAAACGGTGATGAGCAATTGTCATATCACGAAGCGGTGCAGCGTATGAAACATTCCTATGAGCAGAGACTGTGCGTACTTGACCAGGCGATAAGCGACCTTTAGAATCTGTTGGTGAGACTGACGAAATCTTCGACTCCGAGGCGCTCGGGGCGCAGGTCGAACACCGGATTTGAAAGGAACTCCTGAACCTGCCCGTCTGTCCAGCCCTTTTCCTGAACCTTTTCACGAATCAGGGGCTTGAGCGAGTTGCGCAGGGTCTTGCGCCTCTGGTTGAAACTTGTCTTGACTATGGTCTTGAACATTTTCTCGTCGCATCCGAGTTCCGTGCGGGAGTTCCTGCGCAGGCGTATGACTGCCGATTTCACCTTAGGTGGGGGATTGAACGCCCCCTCGCCCACGGTGAACAGATATTCTATGTCGTACCACGCCTGCAACAGCACCGACAGTATTCCGTAGGTCTTCGTGCCCGGCTTTTCAGCAATCCTTTCAGCCACCTCTTTCTGTATCATACATACTACCTGCGGCACTTGTTCCTTGTAGTCCAGGATTTTGAAAAATATCTGCGAGGAAATGTTGTATGGAAAATTGCCGATTATGCAGAACTCCCCCTTGAAGAAATTCTCAAGATTCAGGCGCAGGAAGTCTGCCTCCACCAGTCTTCCGTCAGCCTTGCTGAAATGGGTGAGAAGATAATTTACCGATTCCGTGTCGATTTCCACCATTTTCAGGTCCACATCCTCCCTTTCCAGAAGGTATTGGGACAGTACTCCCATACCCGGACCCACTTCGAGTGTCGGCATTACGCACCCGTCATCCACAATCAGCGAATCGGCTATTTTTTGCGCTATTGACAAATCTGTGAGGAAATGCTGTCCAAGCGCCTTTTTCGGTCTGACTTCCATTTTGAAACAATTTGTCCGCAAAGATAATCCTATTCAATTTTATTTGCTTATTTTTGTCGGATTTTTGTGGGTGCGACATCATATTTGACAGCCCTTTTACCAGACAAACAAATTCATAAGATATGTACAGAACACATACTTGCGGGCAACTCCGCATAGAAAATGCAGGCGAAACCGTCACTCTTGCCGGGTGGGTGCAGAAATGCCGCAAACTCGGAGGAATGACTTTCATAGACCTGCGCGACCGCTACGGCATCACGCAGCTGGTAGTGGACGCTTCCGCAGACGGGGAACTTATGCAGACAGCCGGGACCCTCGGACGTGAATACGTGGTCCAGGCAACAGGGAAAGTGATTGAGCGTTCCAGCAAGAACCCGAAGATGCCCACGGGAGACATCGAGATTGAAGTTACCGGACTGAAAGTGCTGAACAAGGCCCAGACTCCCCCTTTCACCATCGAAGACATCAGTGACGGAGGAGAGGAACTCCGTGCGAAATACCGCTATCTCGACCTGCGCCGCAATCCTCTGCGCAAGGCTCTCGAACTGCGCCACAAAATTGCCCACGAAATACGCAACTATCTCGATGCCAAGTCTTTCCTTGAAATCGAGACCCCGTATCTCATCAAGTCCACTCCGGAGGGAGCCAGGGACTTCGTGGTGCCTTCGAGGATGAATCCGGGTCAGTTCTACGCCCTCCCGCAGTCTCCGCAGACTTTCAAGCAGTTGCTTATGGTGGCAGGCTACGACCGCTATTTCCAGATTGTGCGCTGCTTCCGCGACGAGGACCTGCGTGCCGACCGTCAGCCGGAGTTCACACAGATAGACTGTGAGATGTCATTCGTGGAACAGGAGGATGTGCTCAACACCTTCGAGGGAATGATGAGGACGCTGTTCAAGAACGTTCTGGACGTTACCATACCCAATCCGATTCCGAGGATGAGCTGGTACGACGCTATGGATTCCTACGGCAGCGACAAGCCGGACATCCGCTTCGATATGAGGCTCCACGAAATCACTTCCCTCGTACAGGGACACGGCTTCTCCGTCTTCGATTCAGTGGAGTATGTCGGTGCAATCGCCGTAAAGGGAGCTGCGGAATACACCCGCAAGCAACTGGATGAACTCACGGAATGGGTGAAGAGACCGCAGGTGGGAGCCAAAGGCTTGGTTTACATCAAGTTGAACCCGGACGGCAGCATCAAGTCCTCCGTGGATAAATTCTATTCTCCCGAAGAACTCGCCAAGGTTGCGGAAGCCGCCGGGGCAGAGAAAGGGGACCTGGTTCTCGTGCTCTGTGGTCCGAAGAGGAAGACCCAGACTATGCTCGGGGTGCTCCGCATAGAGATGGGCAACCGCCTCGGTCTGAGGGATCCGTTCAATTTCGCACCTCTCTGGGTGGTGGACTTCCCTCTGCTCGAATGGGACGACGAGACCAACCGCTTCTATGCTATGCACCATCCTTTCACGGCACCGAAGCCTGAACACCTCGACCTGTTCTACAGCGACAGGAAGGAAGACCTCGAGAAAGTCTGCGCAAACGCCTATGACTTCGTCCTCAACGGCACCGAACTCGGCGGAGGCTCCATACGTATCCACGAGGCAGACGTCCAGGAAAGGATGTTCGAGGTGCTCGGCATCAGCAAGGAAGATGCTGACTACAAATTCGGCTTCATCATCAACGCATTCAAGTTCGGCGCTCCGCCTCACGGAGGTCTTGCATTCGGTTTCGACCGTGTCTGCGCCCTCTTCGGCGGTCAGGAGACCATACGCGACTACATCGCATTCCCGAAGAACAACCAGGGGCGCGACGTGATGATAGATTCCCCTTCCTATATCGACCGGGAACAGATGGAGGAACTGCATCTGGATTCCACTGCCCCGAGACAGGAATAAGAGACATAATTGTTGGCACGGGGTTTGCGCGGCAAACCCCGCTTTTTTTATCGAAGATTATATGACTCAAGTTTCGCAAATGCGAAACACCGCTTAAGGAGGGCCTTCGGCCCGACAAA
>JBJEJT010000101.1:0-4268 GCA_051878255.1 Candidatus Cryptobacteroides sp.
ATTGCCATCTGGTCCGTCTCGTAATACCTTACGTCCAAATATTCTGTCGATTCAATCATATCCGACTATTTTTTCAATACTTCCAGACTTCTTCGTATGCCCTCGATTTTGGTCAGGGCATCGGATTCCTTCTTCCTTTCCGCAGCCACGACTGCCTCTGGAGCGTGGGCGACGAACTTTTCATTGGAAAGCTTGCCACGCACGGATTTGAGGAAGCCCTCGAGATAAGCCAGTTCCGCTTCGAGTTTACGGATCTCCTCGGTCTCGTCCACAAGTCCCGAAAGAGGCACGAACACCTTCAACGTTCCGGACATAAAGGAGACTCCAGCCTCTGAATCATCCATTGAAGACAAATGCTCTATCGTGCTGATATTGGCAAGTTTGACAATCACTGAAGAAAGTTCCTCATCATACTCTCCCACCACTTTGAGGGACAGGGACTCTTTCGGGGATATGCCTTTGAGCTGCCTGATGTTCCTCACACCGGCGATCACTCCGCAAGCCACATCGAATGCCTTGATGAACTCCGCATCCGCATCTCCCGCCTTGGGGAAAGATTCGAACATAATCGTCTCCCCTGCCTTGCGCTCCCGGACTGCGTGCCACAACTCCTCCGTAATGAATGGCATAATCGGATGTATCATCTTGAGAAGCTGCTCGAAGAAGTCCACCGTGGCATCGTAGGTCGCGGCATCGATAGGGCAGCCGTACGCCGGCTTCACAAGTTCGAGATACCAAGCACAGAAATCGTCCCAGAAGAATTTATAGACTGCCATCAGAGCGTCAGAAATCCTGAACTTGGAGAAATGGTCATTGACAAGGGACACAATGGAACTCAACTTGTTCTTGAACCAACGAATGGCAACTGCCGATGACTCAGACTGTTCGATAGATGAATCCACCTCCCATCCCTTTACCAGGCGGAAAGCATTCCATATCTTGTTGCAGAAGTTTCTCCCCTGTTCTATCTGGGATTCGTCGTAAAGGATGTCGTTGCCGGCGGAACTGCAGAGCAACATTCCGAGACGCACGGCATCGGCACCGTATTTGGCGATGAGTTCGAGAGGGTCCGGAGAATTGCCGAGGGTCTTGCTCATCTTGCGCCCGAGCTTGTCACGCACTATGCCTGTGAAATAGACGTTGCGGAAAGGTTCATCTTTCATAAACTCATCTCCTGCCATAACCATCCTGGCTACCCAGAAAAAGATGATGTCAGGACCCGTAACCAAGTCATTCGTAGGATAATAGTAACTCAGGTCCCGGTTAGGCTTGTGGTCCGGATGACCTGGCATTTCGGCATCGAACACCGATATCGGCCAGAGCCAGGATGAGAACCAGGTGTCCAGGACGTCTTCATCCTGATGCAGCTGTTCCATCGTGATGCCAGGACATTTTGCCTGGGCCATCTCCAATGCCTTTTCTGGAGTTGGAGCGACCACGAATGAACCGTCAGGCAGATAGTAGGCAGGAATACGCTGTCCCCACCACAACTGACGTGAAATGCACCAGTCGTGCGCAGTCTCCATCCAGTGGCGGTAGGTGTTGCGGTATTTTTCAGGAATCAGACGGATCCTCCCGCTTTCCACGCTTTCGAGGGCAGCCTTTGCAAGTTCATCCATCTTGAGGAACCACTGCTTCGAAAGTTTCGGTTCGATGACCGCATCGGTCCTCTCCGAATAGCCTATAGGAGAGGTGTAATCCTCTGTCCTTTCAAGATTTCCGGCTTCTTCGAGCATTTTCGCGATTTTCTTCCTTGCGACGAACCTGTCTTCGCCGATGAGAATCTGCGCCTTTTCATTGAGGCAGCCGTGGTCGTCGATGATGTCGAGGACCGGAAGATTGTGTCTCAGACCTATATTATAGTCATTCACGTCGTGGGCAGGAGTGACCTTGAGGCATCCGGTACCGAAGTCCATTTCGACATAGGAGTCTTCGATTATAGGTATCTCTTTGTTAATCAAAGGTATAAGGACTTTCTTTCCTTTCAGCCAATGGTACCTCTCGTCAGCCGGATTGATGCAGACCGCAGCATCTGCCATAATCGTCTCAGGTCTCGTGGTGGCAACGACTATGTATTTGTCCGTGGGGTTTCCATTCCCGTCCGAAACGAAATAGCGCATATGGTAGAATTTGCTGGCAGTGTCCTTGTGGACGACTTCCTCATCGCTCACGGCGGTAAGGCCTACGGGGTCCCAATTGACCATACGCACTCCCCGATAGATGTAACCCTTTTCATAAAAATAGACGAAAGTGTTGATAACCGCCTGGCTCAAATCCGGGTCCATCGTGAATTTGGTCCTGTCCCAGTCGCAGGATGCACCGAGTTTGCGCAACTGCGACAGTATGATGCCCCCGTGCTTCTCTTTCCACTCCCAGGCGTGCCTGAGGAATTCCTCCCTCGTCAGGTCATCCTTGCTGATGCCCTCAGCTTTCAGTTTTGCCACCACCTTGCTCTCGGTCGCTATGGAAGCGTGGTCGGTGCCGGGTATCCAACAGGCATTCTTGCCGTCCATCCTCGCCTTGCGGATGAGCACATCGTTGAGCGTATTGTTCAGGACGTGCCCCATATGCAGGATTCCCGTGACATTCGGAGGCGGAATGACTATGGTATAAGGCTCCCTTTCATCGGGTTCCGAGTGGAAAAAATTGTGTTCAAGCCAATAGGCATACCACTTGTCTTCAGTTAGCGATGGGTCATACTTGGACTGTAATTCCATATCTTTCAATCAATTTTTCATTTCGAACCATAATGTCCTCGGCGATGTTCAAAACAAAATCATACGCCTTGCGGACGACAGAATTGCAAAGATACATATTTTTTGACTAACTTCGCGCTGAAAAACTCAAGATTAATCCGCTATGGACAACGAACACAAACTCGACATCGAAATCCCGGCTGAGGTGGCAAAGGGCAATTACGCCAATCTCGCCATTATTTCACACTCACACAGCGAATTCATCATCGATTTCGCCACTATGCTCCCCGGACTGAAGAAAGCGTCGGTGGGAAACCGCATCATTATGACACCCGAACACGCAAAAAGGCTTATGCTTGCACTTCAGGACAATATCCAGAAATACGAATCCCAGTTCGGTCCCGTCACTTTCGGACGCAACGACACATTCCCTGTGGGAGGATTCGGCAACAATGGGGCAAAGTCGTAGAGATGGCGAAAATTGTAAACTCCAGATTGCAGGAATTGGAAATTCCTGATTCTCTTTACGAGAAGTTTCTGAAAATCAAGGCTTTTACCTTCGATATTGACGGAGTGATGACAGACGGCAGCATTTTCGTCGATGGCAAGGGAGATTTCTTGAGGACCTATGACGCCAAGGACGGATTCGGTCTCAGGATGGCAGGGATGCACGGCTTCAAGCTCGGCATCATCACCGGAGGGCATTCGGACAGCATTGTGAAACGGTTCAGCAAATTCGGATTCTCAGGTCCCGACATTTATCTGAACTCCAAGAACAAGATTGCCGATTTCGGGGATTTCCTGTGCAAACACGGACTTTCATCCGAGGAAGTGATTTACTGCGGGGATGACCTTCCGGATGTGCCCGTGCTGGAAATGGCTGGTTTGGGAATCTGCCCTGCCGATGCTATGGAAGAAGCACGTCTGAGCGCCGACTATGTTTCAGTTTTTCCGGCAGGGAAAAGGTTTATCCGGGAAATAATCGAGATTACGCTGAGAATCCAGGACAAATGGAACCTTGACATTTCCACCTATGAGAAATGCTATTGACGATGCTTCGGCAAGACTTGAAGATATGTACAAGTCATCCGGGAAACATATAATCCTCGGCAGTGCCTCCCCGAGGCGCAGGGAACTGCTCCAGGGGCTGTGCATCGGCTTCGAGGTGGACAAACGCAACAACTTCGAGGAGGATTTCGAGCCTGGCACTCCCCTACACCAGATACCGGCTCTGCTTTCGCAGGGCAAATCGCACGGGTTCCACCGTCCCCTGAATGAAAATGAGATTCTCATCACGGCAGACACGATCGTGATTTGCGACGACGAGGTGATGGGAAAACCCCGGAACCGGGAGGATGCAGTGCGGATGCTGCAGAAATTGTCAGGAAGGACACACGAAGTGGTGACAGGAGTTACAATCCGTAACATTTTCAAGGAAGAAACTTTCTCCGACACCTGCCAAGTCCATTTTGCAGAACTTTCTGAATGTGAGATTGACTTTTACATTGACAATTTCAAACCATACGACAAAGCCGGAGCATACGGGATTCAGGAATGGATTGGGTTGGCTGC
>JBJEJT010000102.1:0-4261 GCA_051878255.1 Candidatus Cryptobacteroides sp.
GGAAAAGTCAGCGTCAGCAGCCCGACAGTTTCAACCGATTTTGAGACCAGAGGCTATTACAGCGCCTGGATAAATGATTCATTCTACCGCACTTACCAGGGACTCAACTACACCTCCTACACCCCTGAAGACTACTATCAGCTCTGGATACGCCGAAACGACAAGGTGGAAGACCCTTCCCGTCCGTGGGTGGTGGAACAGAACGGAGAGTATAAATACTACGCCAACTTTGACTGGTACAACTATTTATACAACAACCTCCGCCCCACCCACGAGCACAATGTGAGCGTTCAGGGCGGCACGAAGCACGTGAAGTTCTTTCTCTCCGGAAGATACTATCACCAGAAGGGAGTAAAGGCCATCAGCCCGGATTCCTACACCCAGTACAGTTTCAGGGCAAAGATTGATGCAAATGTCACGGACTGGCTGACCATCAGCAACAACACTTCCTACAGCAACCGCAACCAGAAGTTTCCTGGTTCTTCCAGTTCATTCAGTGATTATTTCCGCAGCAGCGGCCTTCACGCCCTTGCCAGCATAGTCCCAATCAACCCGGACGGAACCTTTGTCTATAAGTCTTCGGTAAACCCGAATTATTCAGTGGCGGACGGAGTGCATTGTATCGCCCAGTACGGCAAGCACGATATGTACGACAGTCAGGCTGAACTGAGGACCACCTTCGAGGCCACCATCAAGCCGGTCAAGCAGCTGGAAATCAAGGCCAACTACAGTTATACCGACCTTATGTACCACGCCTTCAACCGATTCGTGGATGTGCCCTACTCCCAGATTCCCGGCAAAATCCAGTATATGTCCACCACTACGGACGCCTGCAAGGACCGTATCCAGGAATCTTTCAACAGCACCATAAGGCACGTGGCCAATGCCTACGCCACCTATCACGATGTCTTCGCTTCAGACCACGACCTCACTCTGATGGCCGGTATGAACTACGAGAACAAGATGTACAAGCGTAATTATATGCGCCGCTACGATTTGCTTACCGAGGAGGTTTCCGATTTCAATGTTGCAGTGGGAGACAATATGTATGTTGGTGGCGGCAACTACGGATACTCTATCCTGGGTTTCTTCTACCGTGCGAATTATTCCTACGCAGACCGTTATCTTCTCGAACTTTCCGGTCGCTATGACGGAAGTTCCAGGTTTGCGTCCGGCCACCGGTTCGGTTTCTTCCCTTCCTTCTCCGCCGGATGGAGAATAAGCGAGGAAAAGTTCTTCGCCGGTGCGAAAGATGTGGTTAACAATTTGAAACTGAGATATTCCTATGGCTCTCTGGGTAACCAGTCGGCAGTGGGATACTACGATTACATCCAGACCATAAGCACTGCCAACCAGCTCAACTATTCCTTCGGAGACAGTGCAAAGGCCTATTATGCTTCTGAATCGTCCCCGAATGCAACTGACATCAGTTGGGAAAAAATCTACACCAACAACCTCGGACTTGACCTTTCTATGTTCAGGGGCAGGTTGAATTTCACCATTGACGGCTATATCCGCGACACCAAGGATATGATTATGCAGAGCCAGGCTCTTCCGGCGACATATGGTGCCACAGCTCCGAAATCCAATTCGGCGGATTTGCGCACCTATGGTTTCGAGTTCTCCATTTCCTGGAACGACAGCTTCCGCATTCTCGGCAGCGACTTCGGCTACGGCGTGAATTTCGGTCTGGGAGACAGCCAGAGCTATGTCACAAGGTATGACAATCCGACCAAGAACCTGGCTTCCCCTTATGTGGGTATGAGGCTGGGCGAAATCTGGGGCTATCAGGTTGACGGTCTTTTTGGCTCCGATGAGGAGGCGGCAGCCTGGCCGGTGGATCAGAGCATAGTCAACAATATGATAAACACCGAGGTTGTGGACCAGGGACTGCACGCAGGTGACCTCAAGTTTGTGGACCGCGACGGCAACAATGTGCTTGAACAGACCACTTCAGCCGATGATATCAAAGATATGGTTGTCATAGGCAACTCTCTTCCGAGATTCAACTACAGCGGAGGCATCAACCTCAGCTGGTACGGGGTGGACTTCTCGCTTATGTTCCAGGGCATTGCAAAACAGAACTGGTATCCTTCCGGCGATTCAGTGGCCTTTTGGGGACCGTATTCCCGTCCTTACTGCTCATTCATCCCGAGGGATTTCCTGAAAGACGTATGGAGCGAGAGCAACACGGATGCCTACTTCCCGAGGCCGAGGGGTTATGTCGCCCTGATGGACAACAGGGAATTGGGTGCCATCAACGACCGCTACCTTCAGAACGTGGGCTACTTCCGTCTGAAAAACCTCACCATCGGCTACAATTTCCCGTCCAAGCTCATCAACAAGGCGAAAATCAGCAAAATCAGGCTCTATTTCTCGGCTGAGAACCTCTTCACCTTTTCACCTATGCACAGCAAGTACATAGATCCGGAACAGGCTTCCGCATCCCTGAGTTGGAACAACTGTCGCGGAAATGCTGACGGTTACCCTTATGCCAGAACATTCACTTTCGGCCTTGACATCACTTTGTAAATTGACTTGTTATGAAACAGACTACATATAAACTGTTCCGGGCTGCGGCAGTTGCCTCTGCATTGCTGCTGACCCTGTCCTGTGACAAGATTCTGAATCTTACTCCCCAGGATGCAGTCTCTGTTCCGACCTATTTCAAGAATGAGACAGATATGGAACTGTATTCCAACCAGTTCTACCCCAATGTGTTTCCGGGTGGAGACGATATCATAAAGGAAATTGGAGACAATATGATATGGACTCCTCTTGCAGAAGAGGTGAGCTGCACCCGTGTCGTTCCGCAGAGCGGAGGAGGATGGAGTTTCTCGGCTCTCCGAAAAATCAACTTCCTGCTTGAGAATGTGAACAATTGTTCAGATGAGGCTGTGGTAAGGAAATATACCGGAGTCGCCCGTTTCTTCAGGGCCGTGTGGTATTCCAATATGATGAAACGTTTCGGCGAGGTGCCCTGGATAGACCACGTCCTGAGCAGCAACGATCCGGATTTGATGCGCCCTCGGGACAGCCGCGACTTCCTGATGGACAAGATTCTCGAGGACATCGATTATGCAATCGAGGCATTCAAGAGGGACAATGCCCAGAAATCGGCCTACCGGGTGACCTGGTACACTGCCCAGGCCTACAAATCCAGAATCTGCCTTTTCGAGGGCACTTTCCGCAAATATCACGGACTCGAAGGCTGGGAGAAATATCTCAATGAAGCGGTTGCGGCAGGTGAGGCGCTGATGACCAAATCCAATACCTACGGTCTCTACACTTCAGGCAACCAGCCATACAGAGACCTCTTCACATCAGAGGATGCCAAGACCGTCGAGGTGATCCTTGCAAGGGACTACGACAGGACGGCTTCCCTGAGCAACGGGGTTCTCAATACCGTGAACACTCCGGGCCAGGGCCGCGTGGGTTTTACCCGCCGGTTTGTGAATCTGTATCTGTGCAGCGACGGGAGCCGTTTTACTGACAAGGCCGGATGGCAGACTATGGAATTCGTGGATGAAGTGGTGGGGCGTGACCCCCGTCTTTCCCAGACAATAAGGACTTCCACCGGACTGAATTTCACGAACTGCATCACAGGCTACCAGCCTCTCAAATACATCGCCGATGCCGACCTCAATTCCACGGCCCAGTCCTTCAACGACCTGCCTCTTATACGTATGGCAGAAGTCTATCTGAATGTGGCGGAGGCAAAGGCGGAGCTTGGTACGCTCACTCAGGAGGATTTGGACAAAACTGTCAACAAGATTCGCGCGAGGGTGAAAATGCCTCCACTCAATATGGCCTCGGCAAATGCCAATCCGGATCCGTATCTGGACAATGAGGCAACAGGCTATGTCAATGTCAGCGGAGCGAACAAGGGTGTAATCCTGGAAATCCGCCGCGAGAGGACCATCGAGCTGGTGATGGAAAGCCAGAACCGCTATTGGGACCTGATCCGCTGGAAGGAAGGCCATTGCATCAACAGTGCTTTTGAGGGAATTTACATTCCGGCCTCCCAGATGGGCAAGGCTTACGATGTGAACGGGGACTCCAAACCGGACATCTGCGCCTACATCGGAGGCAAGCCTTCCATTTCCGACAATGTGTCCTTCTATGATGTCGGCAAGGACTACAAGGTTTCAGAGGAAACCTACGGCCGCCTTCTGTTCTTTCAGGGAGAAGGCACAAACAGGAAGTGGAATGAGGACAGGGACTATTTTTATCCTATACCGAGGGATGAAATAAATCTGAC
>JBJEJT010000103.1:0-4244 GCA_051878255.1 Candidatus Cryptobacteroides sp.
GAGGGAAGGATGGCAATCACCGGAATCAGGGACAGCAGGGAGTTGTGGCAGGCTGCCCACACGGCAAGGATGACGTTGATGATGAAGATAGGCAGGAAAAGCAGTCCGAATATGGAGAACACCCATACCTTTGCGGGATTGACGACCGCACTCAGGTACGAGAGCATCTGCAGTCCGGCAAAAGTCAGAGCCACGAATGAATAGGATATTCCCCTTATCCAGTGGGACAGTTTTTTCCTGTTTTTCTTTCTGGACACCATATCAGTCCTGTGAATACATTTTATGTCCTTTGCGCCATATCAGAATCAATATGAGCCCGAACAACATTCCCCCGAGGTGTGCAAAATGAGCCACCCCGTCTCCACCAAAGACGCCCATCAAGAGTTCTATGACTGCGAAAATCATTACGAACCATTTGGCTTTCATTGAGATAGGAGGGAAAATCAAGGTCATCACGGAGTCCGGGAAAAGCATTGCGTAGCCGAGAAGCAGACCATAAATGGCACCTGAGGCACCCACCGTAGGAGTCCTCAGCATATTGTGCAGGGCAGAAGTGGCTGCCACTGCCGCAGCAGGTTCGCCGGTCTGTATTATGTGCTGCCAGTAAAGGGTCTGCAACCACTCCACTCCGGTATGGAGAAGGGCTGCCCCGAGACCGGTAACCATATAGAACAGAAGATATTTCTTAGGTCCCCATACCCTTTCCAGCACGCTGCCGAACATATAGAGGGTGAACATATTGAAGAAGAGATGTCCGAAACCTCCGTGCATAAACATATGGGTTACGGGTTGCCACCAGCGGAAAAACGGGGAGGCAGGATAGAACAGCGCGAAAGTCTCATACATAAAGTTCCGGGACACGGAAGTTATGATGAGGATGAGGGTGTTGATTATTATAAGGTTGCGGGTGACCGGAGGGATGAATCCCAAAAATCCGCCTGAGTTGTTTCTGAATCTTATTTCCATTTTGTCGGAGAGGTTTTCTGTGTTGTGCGAAGTTGTGTGCGCCCTCAGAACTTGGAGTCAAGTTCGTCGGCGGCAATTACATACATTATCCTGCGTCCCGATGAGGTGTATTCAGGATTGCTGCCCGAGAGCAGGGATTCCACGAGGGCCGAGGCTTCTGCCGGACTCTTCGGACCTTCGTATGAAGATGCCCCGAGCAAAGCGAATTTGCCTGCGGTTTCTGAAAGCAGGACGGTGGAAAGACCGGAATGTGAATCCTGCAACAGGAGCAGGAGGTCGGAAACCGTCGATTCCACCCTGGATTCATCCGAAGGGAAGCCGGCAGGCACCGCATTTACAACCACGGTGTCGGTCCCGAAAGGGGCGATGTCGAATCCGAAAGCCTTGAGCAGGCTGTCATTTTCCTTGAAAATCTCGAGGTTCTCCACACCCACCCGCATCTGGACCGGGAACAGGACTGCCTGCGAAAGTGAGTCGGATTCTGCGGATGTGTTTATGAATCTGTCAAAGAGAATGCGCTCCATAGCCCTGCGGGAATGGATGACCATTATGCCGGTGCGGGAATTGGTAACGACATATTTGCCGGAAATTATGAAATTGCTTCCGACAGCCGGGGTTCTGGACGGTGTGTCGTCAAACAGGGCACCGTAATCCTGTGTCCTGTCTATGACGGAAGAGTAGCGGGCACCCTGGCGGGAAACCGATGACGGTGCATCTGGCATAGCCTCGTTGGGGAACCCGTCGTTGTCGAAAGGGTTGTAGTCCGACGGGGCAGGGGACGGCTCGCTGAGACTTCGGTATTCCTCGAAATTCTGACCCAGGGACGGCATCTGTTGGGCGGAGGATATGTCGAAATCTATGGCCCCGCCGAAAGAATTGCGCCCCAAAGCCTCTCTCACACAGGCATACAGGGTCTGGAATACCAGGGAATCATCCTCGAACTTCACTTCAGCCTTGGTGGGGTGTATGTTCACATCGATTCTGTGCGGGTCGGTTTCGAGGAAGATGAAATAACTCGGAGCGGTTCCGTCCGGAATGGTGTCTTCGTATGCTTTCATCACAGCCTTGTGGAGATAGGGACTGCGGAAGAAACGCCCGTTCACGAAAAAAAGCTGGTAGCCGGGTACTTTGCGGGCTTTGTCCGGACGGCCTGCAAAACCGGAAATGTCCACGACTGAGGTGTTTGCGGACAGGTCCACGATTTCGGAAGCCACGGCGGCGCCCACTATGTCCTGAATCCGGAACTTGAGGGAGGGAACTGCCTTGAGCACACAGATTTCCCTGTCGTTGTGGACAAGTTTGAAAGATATTTCAGGACAGGTGAATGCGACGTGTTGGAATTCGGTAACTATGTGTTTGAATTCCACGCTGTCGGATTTGAGGAATTTGCGCCTTGCCGGGACATTGTAGAAGAGATTCCGGACCTGGAAATTGGAACCCGTGGGGGTGGCAGTCTCCACCGTCGAGATGTGACGGGAGTCGGCAAAATCCACCTGACAGCCGAGTTCATCGGATTCGCGCCTGGTTTTGAGGCTCACTTCGGCAACTGCGGCTATGGAGGCGAGCGCCTCTCCACGGAAACCGAAAGTGGTGATGCTTGCCAGGTCTTCGGCAGTGGTGATCTTGGAGGTGGCGTGCCTTTCAAATGCGAGTACAGCCTGGTCCGGAGACATTCCGCAGCCATTGTCTATAACCTGTATCAAGGTGCGGCCTGCATCCCTGATTATGACGCTGATCTGGCTTGCACCTGCATCAACGGCATTCTCCATCAGTTCCTTTACAACTGATGCCGGCCTTTGGACCACCTCTCCGGCGGCTATCATATTGGCTATATTGCTGGGGAGTATCCTTATGTCCATCCTATTGCAGTGAGGCTATGAGAAGGGGATAATACTTGGCTATGAGGTAAATCACCACAAAGGCGAGAAGCAGGGAAACCATCCCGATGATTCCCGAAGCCTTTCCCGTTCCACGGGTTTTCTGATAGTTGCCGCTGCGGAAACTGCCTTTGATGTGGGATCCGGGCACATAGTTTTTGTCACGGCTGCCGTCCACTGCGCCGAATTTTTCTTTGAGAGCCTCCTTTTCGGGGTCATAATATCTTGGCTTGTAGTTGAATACCCTGTGCTCCGGGGTACCGAAGAAGCCGAAATTGAAAATTCCCATAACGTATTCTTTGTCCAACCTGCAAAGTTAATCATTTTTGTAGATTTATGCTATCTTTGCAACCAGCATTGGCTGGCGCAGCAACGTCATTCCCGGCTTGACCGGAGCAACAACGTCATTCCCGGCTTGACCGGAGCGACAACGTCATTCCCGGCTTGACCGGAGCAACAACGTCATTCCCGGCTTGACCGGGAATCCAAATCCAGAAAAATCTGCCCATCCGGTGCTGACAGAATGGATGAAAAATATATGATATGGAAACAACTGATATCAGAATAGGCAACGGATATGACGTCCACGCATTGGGAGAGGGGATTCAGATGCGCCTGTGCGGCATAGACATACCGCACACCCACGGCTTCATAGCCCATTCTGACGGAGACGTGGCAATCCACGCCCTCTGCGACGCCATTCTCGGAGCCCTGGCTATGGGAGACATAGGCAGGCACTTCCCCGACAACTCGGACGAATACAAAGGCATAGACAGCCGCATCCTCCTGTCCAGGGTTGTGGCTCTGGCAAAAGGACGCGGATACAAATTGAACAATGCAGACATCACGATAGCTCTTCAGGCACCGAAACTGGCTGCTTACATCCCTCTGATGAGGGAGAGCCTCTCCCAAATCTGCGAATGCGAGCCGGACCGCATCTCCGTCAAGGCGACTACCACCGAAAAGCTCGGCTTTGTGGGCCGCCGGGAAGGCTGCGAGGTCTGGGCCACCGTGCTGTTGGTAAAATAATTGATTTCAGCGGGAAACCTGCCTGATGAAATCTTCGGGAGACAAAATTCTCGTGAACATAATGTCGGCATCCAAAAGACTGCGATCTCTTGTGACTACAATCCTGCACCCATTGTCCCGGGCACAAGAGAGTTGCAGAGCATCTTCGCTATCCTCCATTCTCATTTTTGCAGCTTCCTCCCACTGCTCTCTTGTCATCGGAAGGATTTCAAAATGCTTTGACAGAGTGGACAGTTTCACCATATTACCGAATTTTGACAGCACATAAACCACATTCACTCCTGTCAGAATTGAGATACAAAGCTGATATTGAGAGCATTCCCCCACCTGCATTACTTTCTCTGCCACACCGTCCCCCATTCGCCCGGTGTA
>JBJEJT010000104.1:0-4232 GCA_051878255.1 Candidatus Cryptobacteroides sp.
TTCTGCTTTCGGGGACATCTGCGGGCAAACGTGCCGGGTTCATCCTCGGAATCATTTTCCTGCTTGCCGACGGAGCCTGCCTGGGATTTGCATTATACCAGAAAAATGGCTATTTTGTCAGGGATGAGGCTGTGGTAACCGTTCCGGTCATATCCGTCAAGTCCTCCCCATCGTCGGAAGGGACGAAGAACCTTTTCATCCTCCACGAGGGGACGGAACTCAAACTCATTGACACCGTAGGCGATTGGTGCAATGTGGAAATTGCCGACGGAAGGCAGGGATGGGTGGAGGCTGGAGAAATAGAAGTGATTTGACCCGCCCGTACCATCGCGACCACTGCATTTGACAACACTAATATCAAGACATAATGAATTTACGTAGATTGGCGGTCTTATCCGCACTGACCATTTCGGCAACTTCATTTGCCGCAACCGAAAAAACTGAGCCTTGGAAGGATCCCGCAGTCTCTTCAATCAACAGACTGCCTATGTCTTCCACTTTCCAGTCAGACGACCGGACTTTGAGCCTGAACGGATTCTGGAACTTCAAATTCTACGAAGACAGGAACTCCCGTGCAGCTGATTTCTTCCTGCCTGCCTATGACGACTCATCCTGGGACAAGATTCCCGTGCCGGGATTGTGGGATATGAACGGCTGGTGCGACCCTTTGTATGTGAATGCCAGCTACCCTTGGGCGAAGCATTTCCCGAACACTCCGCCAATCGTTCCTGATGAACACAATTACATAGGACAATACCGTCAGACTTTCAGCATCGCCCCTGAATGGAAAGGCAGCCAGATTGTCCTCCATATAGGTTCCGCAACCTCCAACGTCAGAGTGTGGGTGAACGGGAAAGAAGTCGGATACAGCGAAGATTCCAAACTCGAAGCCTGCTTTGACATAACATCTTACGTCGTCACAGGAGAAAACATCGTCGCCCTTGAAATCTCCCGCTGGTGCGACGGGACTTATATCGAGTGTCAGGACTTCTGGCGTTTTGCCGGCATAGCCCGCGATGTTTACATTTCCGCAAGACCTGTCAGGAGAATAGAGAACGTAAGGGTAAATGCCGGTGCGGACGGACATTTCAGCCTGTGGGCAGAGACTACCTCAGGAGTTGCAGCCGTGCAGTGGAGGGTCATCTCCCCGGATGGCTTCGAGGTGCTTTCCGGCTCTTCCTCTACAGTCAGGGCAAAACAGGACAAATCCCTGATTTTCAATCCTGCCTATGGCAACCCTATGCTTCCTGCCAAGGGCAATCTCGTGACAACCGACGAGGCTGACCTGGCTGACCCTGCTCTCTGGACTGCGGAGACACCGTCCCTTTACAGGCTTGAACTCGCAGCCGTGGACAAGAAAGGAGCCGTGCTTCAGAATGTTTCCCTGAATTTCGGATTCAGAACCGTCGAAATCAAGGACGGTCAGCTGCTCGTAAACGGCAAAGCCATACTCATCAAGGGAGTGAACCGCCACGAACTCGACCCATACAAGGGTTATGTGGTGTCCAAAGCCGATATGGAGAAGGATGTGAGGATAATGAAAGAGCTGAACATCAATGCAGTGCGTACCTGCCACTATCCGGACGACCCGTACTGGTATGAACTCTGCGACCGTTACGGACTCTATGTCATTGACGAGGCGGACGTCGAGGGTCACGGAATGGGTTATGGCCCTGAAACTCTCGGAGACGACAGACGATATGCCGAGGCTATCGTCGAGAGGGCGGAGAGGATGGTCCTGAGGGATTGGAACCACCCGTCAATCATTATCTGGAGCCTTGGGAACGAGACCGGATTCGGACGCAATTTCAAGGACTCCTATGCCCACCTCAAGGCTATGGACAACACTCGTCCTGTGCAGTATGAAAGGGCTGAACACTATCCCGAGACAGATATTTTCTGCCCTATGTACTACAGGTACGGCCCTTGCGAAAAATATGCTTCTTCGGAAACATCCATACCTCTCATCCAGTGTGAATATGCCCACGCTATGGGTAACTCCTTGGGTGGTTTCAAGGAATACTGGGACCTCATCAGGAAATATCCGAAATATCAGGGAGGATTCATCTGGGACTTCCAGGACCAGGCTGTAAAATGGCCGGTCGATGCTTCCGAATATGGAACCGACCACATCTTCGCATTCGGAGGTGACTTCAATGACTACGACCATTCCGATGAATCCTTCAACTGCAACGGTGTCATCGCAGCCGACCGCAGCCTTCATCCTCACGCTTACGAGGCGGCATACCAGCACCGCAACATCCACACTTCCGCATCTTGTGGAGATGCTCTCGAAGGTACCGTTTCCATCTACAACGAATATTTCTTCAGGGGAATATCCGACTTTGTACTCGATTGGACAGTGGAATGTGACGGAGTGCCTGTGCTCAGGGGTACTTATCCCGGCAAACTTGACGTCGCTCCACAGCAGAAGTCAGTCGTAAGCCTCGGCTACAATGCCACCCAGGTGCTCAAGGCTTGTGGCGGTTCCCTCGATGGCAAGGATGTCTATCTGAATGTAAACTACTCCCTTGCCTGCGCCGAGGGGCTCCTGCCTGCCGGAACACGCCTTGCCTACGACCAGATCTGCATCAATTCAGCTGCGCCGAAGGCATATCAGCCTAAGGTTTCCAAGTTCAATCTCATTGAAGATGATAAGACTGTCACCGTTTCAGGCAAGACTGCATCCGAGGGCGTGTTTGAAAAGCGTTCTTCCGATTGGAAGGCAGTCTTCGACAAGGCAGAGGGAAAACTTGCCGCCTATGAACTCAACGGCAAGAATATCCTGGCAGCACCGCTGAGCCCTATCCTTTGGAGGGCAGCTACAGAAAACGACCTCGGGGCAAGGTTCTGGAAGCGTAAGTTCATAGACTGTATAGCTCCTTGGAGAGATGCCGTTTACACTCCGGTTGCTTTCTCCGTCGAGGACAAGGGTGACTATGTGGCAGTTTCCGTAAAATACGGAGCCATCGCCGAATATGCTTTCGTATGCGTGGACTTCAATGTCTATGGGGACGGAAGCATAGCGGTGAGTGAAAATCTCACAGATGCCGGCAACCTCTCCAATGCACCTGTGCTCGGACGTTTCGGAATGCGTTTCGCAATGCCTGGCGAATACTCCACAATCGAGTTTTTCGGCAATGGTCCATTCGAGAACTATTCCGACCGCAATTCCGCAGCCGTTCTCGGTCGCTACACTCAGAGAGTCGAGGACCAGTACCACTACGGATATGTCCGTCCACAGGAGTCCGGCACCCATACATCCATCAAGTGGCTGAAAGTTCTGGACGACAACGGGACAGGTTTCGAGATTTCATCGGATGCTCTTTTCAGCGGTTCCGTCATCCCGTTCTCCGCAGAGGAAATAGATGTGCCCAAGGGTTCTGTTCGCCACTCTCTCAAGCTCAAGAAAGCAGCCTGCGAGAACCACCGTGCCGATGGCAAGACCTGGGTGACTTTCGAACTTGCGCAGATGGGACTTGGATGCGAAGACTCCTGGTCAGCGATGCCGCGCCAGGAATATCTCATCAAGCCTGAGCCGATGACTTTCAACTATGTGTTGAGACCGGTCGAGAATTGATTACCGTTTCCAACCGTGGTGCAATGAATTGAGACGGAAATGCCACAGTACGGCTCCTGCGCAAACTGAAACGTTCAGGGAATGCTTGCTGCCGAACTGTGGTATTTCGAGACTGAAGTCGGAATTGTCCACCACTTCCTGGTCCACACCGTCCACCTCATTGCCGAATACCACCGCATATTTCGGATTTCCCTCCCCATAAGCATCGAACTTGTCCATCTTCACTGAATTGACGGTCTGTTCGATGCTTACGATTGTATATCCCTCAGCCCTGAGCTTGTCCACTGCATCCATTGTCCTGGCATAGCGTTCCCATTTCACACTATCCTCCGCCCCCAGGGCGGATTTATGGATTTCAGCACCGGGAGGGACCGGGGTGATACCGCAGAGACAGATGCCGTCTATCCCGAAAGCATCGGCTGTCCGGAACACCGAACCCACGTTGTGGGCACTTCGTATGTTGTCCAGCACAACCGTGATTCCGCAAGGCGGCAGCGTCCTGTATTCCTCGGTACTTATGCGTCCGAGTTCGAGATTGTGAAGTTTCCTGTCAGATTCTGGCATTGTGGATCGTTTATTTTCCGCAAATTTACTCAAATTCGGAAATCTTCTCTGAAATGAAACACTCAAATCAAAAATTTAATCTACTTTT
>JBJEJT010000105.1:0-4218 GCA_051878255.1 Candidatus Cryptobacteroides sp.
AGGACGGTCAGGTGGTTCCGATTCCTTTCGACAAGCTTCCGCTGTGCCTGCCCCAAATCAGCACTTTCCTGCCCACCGAAAGCGGGGAACCGCCTCTGGCGAGAGCCACGGACTGGGAGTATGAGGGCTGTCCCATTGAGACTTGCACTATGCCGGGGTTTGCAGGCAGCAGCGCCTACTACCTCCGCTATATGGACCCTCACAACCAGGATGCACTCGTGAGCCGCGAGGCGGATGAGTACTGGAGGAATGTGGACCTTTACATTGGCGGCACGGAACACGCTACGGGGCACCTCATCTACTCCCGCTTCTGGAACAAGTTCCTCTACGACCTGGGCTACGTGTGCGAGAAAGAGCCTTTCCGCAAGCTCATCAACCAGGGTATGATCCAGGGACGTTCCAATTTCGTCTATCGTATAATAGGCACGAATACTTTTGTCTCATACGGCCTCAAGGACCAGTACCAGACCACTGAAATCCACGTGGATATCAACATAGTCAGGGATGACCGTCTGGACATCGACGCTTTCAGACGCTGGATGCCCGAATATGCCGATGCCGAGTTTGTGCTGGAGGACGGGGAATACATCTGCGGCAGTGCTGTGGAGAAGATGAGCAAGTCTATGTTCAACGTGGTGAATCCGGACAATGTCTGCGACACCTACGGGGCAGATACTCTCCGTCTCTACGAAATGTTCCTCGGTCCTCTGGAGCAGAGCAAGCCTTGGGACACCAAGGGCATAGACGGGGTGCACCGCTTCCTCAAGAAGGTGTGGAGGCTGTTCTATGACAGGGACTCCCTGATACTCAATGATGAGAAAGCCACTCCTGCCGAACTCAAGTGCCTGCACAAGCTCATAGGCAAGGTCACCTCCGACATAGAGTCTTTCTCCTACAACACAGCCGTGGCAGCGTTTATGATAGCCCTGAACGAACTTACCGAACTCAAATGTTCGAAGAGGGAGATACTCGAGCCTCTCATCGTGCTGCTCAGCCCTTTCGCACCTCACATAGCCGAGGAACTCCGGAGTGCTGCAGGTCACGATGACACCATAACTTTCGCACATTGGCCTGAATACGACGAGGCTCTGACTGTCGAGGACAGTTGCACTTATGCCGTGTCTTTCAATGGCAAGACCCGTTTCACCCTGGACCTTTCCAAGTCTTTGGGCAGGGAGGAAGTCGAGGCTGTCGTAAGGAATCACGCACTTACGCCGAAATATGTCGGAGACGGCAATATAGTCAAGATGATAGTCGTTCCGGGAAAGATTGTGAATGTGGTCGTGAAATGATTCGTCCAGGTCTTTCCAACGGACTTCATATATTTGAGATTTGAAAACTTGAATTGAGATTTTTGAAACTTGAGTTATGGAAGCGTTGCAGAAAAAAAAGGTCTTATCAGTCCTTTGGGATTATGTGGTCCTGACTTTCGGGTCGTTTGCCTACTGCCTTGCCTGGACTTCGCTGCTGCTGCCGAACAAAATTGCCAGCGGCGGGCTTACCGGTCTGTGCGCCATCATCCAGTATGCCACAAACGGTTCAATCCCGATGTCCTATTCTTTCTTTTTGCTCAATACGATTCTGGTCATAGCGGGCACGATCATTATGGGCAAGGGGTTCGGTTTCAGGACCATCTATGTCTATGTGATGTCGTCGCTCTTTTTGCTCGTGCTGCCGAAGTTCGACCCGTGGCTTGCCCTGCATCTGGATGAGAAGATGTTTGCCGCGCTGCTGGGAGGCGTTATGGAGGCATTCGGCATCGGCTATGTGCTGAACCGGGGCGGCAGTACGGGAGGAACGGACATCATAGCCGTCTGCATCAACAAATATTGGCCTGTGTCCCTGGGCAGGGTGTACCTTTTCTCCGACTTGCTCATCATATTCACGGTGGTATTCCTGCCGGATATGACTTTTGTGGATGTGCTCTATGGCTATGTGGCTATGGTTTCATTCTCCCTCGCCATAGATTTCTTCACTCTGGGTCCGAAATCCACCGTGCAGATACTCATCTTTTCCCGCCATTACGAGGAAATTGCGAACCGTCTCATTTCTATGGACAGGGGAGTGACTGCGCTCAATTCCGTGGGATGGTACAGCGGAGAGGAGAGCAAGGTGCTGCTCGTCATTGTGCGCAAGGCTTTTATGCAGGATGTCGTGAATCTCGTCAAGGAGTTGGACCACAAGGCTTTCGTGTCTGTCTCCAATGCTTCGAGCGTTTATGGCGAGGGGTTCGAGGAAATAAAATCCGGGTTTAGGAAGAAAAAGAAGAAATGATATGGGTGTGAATTTCAAAAGCAAGTTCTGGATAGGGTTGAAGGAATATGCGATTATGTCGCTGGGTCTTCTGTTCTATGCGTTGGGATGGACGATTTTCCTCTTGCCGAACAATCTTCCAGGAGGTGGTGTTTCCGGTATTGCCGCAATCATCCAGTATGCCACCAAGGGGGCTGTACCTATGGGCTGGAGTTATTTCGTCATCAACCTTGTGCTGGTGGTTATCGGCATTGCCGTGTTGGGACGCAGTTTCGGGTGGAAGACCATATATGCCATCATCTACACTTCGCTGCTGCTGAATCTGATTCCGGGGTGGATTCCGGATTCGTTCATCAAGGCGTTTTCCACTGCCAACGGACCATTGCTCTGCACGGTCCTGGGAGGAGTTTTCTCCGGTGTGGGAATCGGGGCGAGTATGTCGCAGGGAGGCTCCAGCGGCGGGACTGACATCGTAGCGCTCTGCATCAACAAATACAGGAACATCTCTCCGGGCAAGCTGATTCTGGCAATGGACGTGATCATCATCACATCTTCGCTCTTCTGCCCGTCGTTCCGGGAGGATGGCAGCCAGGTGGATATGATTACCAAGTTGGCAAATGCTGCCTACGGTCTCATTCTCATTACCGTGAACAGTTATACCATTGACCTCTATCTCTCCGGGTCCAAGCAGTCTGTGCAGGTGTTCATCTTTTCGAGGAAGTACAGCGAGATTGCGGATGCGCTGGCGTATGATATGAAGAGGGGGGTTACTCTTTTCCATTCTATGGGATGGTACAGCAAGCAGGAGAGCAGCGTGCTTATGGTAGTGGCACGCAAGACTGACCTTAGTCTCCTGCTGCGGTATATCAAGAGCATTGACCCGGACGCCTTTCTTTCCGTTTCCACCGTTATGGGCGTGTTCGGGCAGGGCTTCGACGAATACAAGGGCAAAAAAATCACTTCCAAATAGGAAGTGATTTTTTTGACACCCGTCACCCGGCTTGACCGGGAATCTGATCGCAGTCGGATGTCAGTCAGTGAGTTTCTTGTACTTGAAACGTTTAGGTTCTTCGCTGCCCAGACGCCGCTTGCGATTTTCTTCGTATTCGGAGAACGACCCTTCAAAGAAATAGACGTTGGAATCCCCCTCGAAAGCCAGGATATGCGTGGCGATACGGTCAAGGAACCAACGGTCGTGGGAGATGACCACGGCACATCCGGCGAAGTTCTCAAGTCCTTCCTCCAGCGCACGTATGGTATTGACATCCACATCGTTGGTCGGCTCGTCCAGAAGCAGCACATTCCCCTCGTCCTTGAGCGTGAGCGCGAGATGCAGGCGGTTCCTCTCACCTCCCGACAGTATTCCGCAAAGTTTCTCCTGGTCCGCCCCTGCGAAATTGAACCTCGACACGTATGCCCTTGCCGGCACCTCCCGCTTGCCAAGCTTCACGAAATCCGAATCCTGTGCAATGGTCTGGTAAACAGTCTTTTCCGGGTCTATGCTCTTGTGCTGCTGGTCCACATAAGCCAATTTCACGGTCTCTCCGATGCTGATTTCCCCGCCGTCAGGTTTTTCAATTCCCATAATGAGCCTGAAAAGGGTGGTCTTTCCAGCACCATTCGGACCTATGACACCCACGATTCCCGCAGGAGGAAGCACGAAAGAAAGATGTTCGAACAGCAACTTGTCCCCATAGGCCTTTGACACATCCTTGAACTCGATGACCCTGTTGCCCAGCCTCGGTCCGTTGGGAATGTAAATTTCCAGATTAGCCTCTTTCTCCCTTGCATCCTCGGCCGAGAGTTTCTCATAAGCCCCCAGACGCGCCTTGGACTTTGCGTGGCGGGCTTTCGGAGCCATCCTGACCCATTCGAGTTCCCTTTCCAAAGTCTTGCGCCTCTTGCTCTCCTGCTTTTCCTCCATAGCAAGTCTCTTCGTCTTCTGGTCCAGCCAGGAGGAATAGT
>JBJEJT010000106.1:0-4178 GCA_051878255.1 Candidatus Cryptobacteroides sp.
CCTGCCATAAGCCAGGGTGCGGCTGACGTTTGCCTCGAGGCTGTGAAAGCTGCCAACCGTCTGGGCGTGACCGTTTCCTGTGACCTGAACTATCGCAAGAACCTCTGGAAATACGGCAAGACCGCATCCGAGGTTATGCCGGAACTTGTCTCTTGCAGCGATGTGATTCTTGGCAACGAGGAAGATGCCGAGAAAGTGTTCGGAATCAAGCCTGAGGGATTCGACGTGACTGCGACCAAGGGCGAGGTGAATGCTGCCGAGTTCGAGAGCGTATGCCGCCAGTTGATGGAGAAGTTCCCTCGTGCAAAGAAAGTCATCATCACTTTGCGAGGCAGCATCAATGCCAACCACAACACTTGGGGCGGCGTGCTTTTCAGTGACGGTAAACTCTATCAGTCACCACGTTACGACATCACTCACATAGTGGACCGAGTCGGTGGCGGAGATTCCTTTATGGGCGGGCTCATCTATGGTCTCATCACTTATCCGACTGACGACCAGAAGGCTCTGAATTTTGCTGTTGCGGCTTCCTGCCTCAAGCATACCATTTTCGGGGACTACAATCAGGTTACCGTTGCCGAGGTGGAGAACCTTATGAAAGGTGACGGCTCCGGCAGAGTTTCAAGATAAGAAATATATGGGGTTGTCTTCTGCGTTGTGGGACTTGACAAAATCCTCACAACCGACAGGTTGCTGCGGTATTTGTCTGCGTCCCACGCCTTGAATCCAACCCCATCTATTCCTTATCTTATATCAGGGAATTGATAACCTGGGTGAATGTTAATCTGCTAATGTGATTAATTTTATTCAGTTTGATTTGAGCAATAATAGACAGATTTTATGGCTAAATACAATAAACAACAGGTTTTGGCGGCAGTTGAGAGCACGGGTATGGTGCCGGTGTTCTACAACTCCGACATCGAGATTTCAAAAGCAGTGGTCAAGGCTTGCTATGAGGGCGGCGTGAGGGCTTTTGAGTTTACCAACAGGGGAGACTTCGCTCACGAGGTCTTCGGCGAGCTGGTAAAGTATGCAAATGCTGAACTTCCGGGGATGATACTTGGAGTAGGGTCCGTGGTGGACCCAGCCACTGCAGCGCTATATCTGCAACTTGGTGCGAACTTCGTTGTGGGCCCGCTTTTCAATCCGGACATCGCTCCTGTGTGCAACCGCCGTCTGGTGCCTTACTGCCCGGGCTGCGGTACGGTTTCGGAAGTCGGCAAGGCACAGGAATTGGGCTGTGACCTCTGCAAGGTGTTCCCTGGGGACGTGCTGGGACCTGCATTCGTGAAAGGGCTGCGTGCGCCTATGCCTTGGAGCAAGATTATGGTTACGGGCGGTGTCAAGCCTACACGTGAGAATCTTGAGGGCTGGTTCAAGGCTGGTGTCACTTGCGTTGGAATGGGCAGCAATCTCTTCCCGAAAGAGGCTGTCGCATCCAAGGACTGGCAGGTTATCACCCGGCTTTGCCGCGAAGCCCTGGATATAATTGCGGATATACGCAAATAGCCGTCGGGGTGTTTCCGGCTCGTCCGGTCCACCTCAGTCATAAGGATGTACGGTCGAGACCGTACATCCTTTATTTCAACTCACTTACAAAGGCGAGGAACTCGTCTTTCTCCTTTTCCGTGTATGCGTGTATGGTGTAACTCTGGTCTCCCATAGCCGGGCTGATGGCTTCGGACATACGCATAGTCATAGCCATCCTGTCGCCATACTTCTGCATAACTTCCTCGTGTGAGTGCAGATAGTCGTGACAGTCCCGCCTCCCGTAATAGACACAGAGGTGGTCTTTCCCTCCGGGCATAAGCAATTTCCTGTCATACAGCACCATATCTGCCCAGATAGTGTAAACGTCGGTGGAATGTGCGAAGTTCATCATATCAGGGGTATAGCCTCCAGCCGGTCTCATATTGACCTCCAGCCCCACGAAGTCCCCGACTTTTCCCAGCCCCGGCTTCGCCTTGGTCAGCCTGAAAAATTCAAAATGCACGAAGCGGCTGCGCACATCGAATGCCTTGACCGTCGCACGCCCCAGTTTCTTCAATGCAGCCGGCACATCCTTGAGCACATAGTAACTCAAGTCAAGTTTCCGGTTTACCACGTCCATCACGGATGGCGGGAACTTGGCAGATGATTCGAAAACAGGCTCGCAATCGGAATTGATGATGGCGTCGTAGGAATAGATGTCCCCGAAAATGAACTCTTCCATAACATACGGCACCGGAATTTTCGTCTCGAAGAAATGTTTGAGTTCCTCACGGTCGCTGATCTTGAAAGTCTCCGCTGCACCCACCCCTATTTCCGGCTTCGCTACGATAGGGAAGCCTACGAGGTCCGTGAAGCCTACGGCATCTTCATAGTCCGTGACCTTTGCCTGACGGGCTGTAGGGATGCCTCCGAGGGCGTAGTATTTCTTCATTTCAGCCTTGCTCTTGAATTTGGCGATGTCGTCGCTGTTGATGCCGGTTGTGATGTTGAAATCCTTGCGCAGGCGTGCATCCTGCTCCAGCCAGTATTCATTGTTGGACTCCAGCCAGTCGATTTTGCCGTATTTGAACGAGAAATACGCCACAGCGCGGAAGACCTCGTCGTAGGATTCAAGGGAATTGACTTTGTAATACTCTGTGAGAGAATCTTTAAGCCTGTTGTCGAGGCTTTCGTATGCGGCATCTCCTATGCCGAGTACATTTGCGCCACCCCTGTTCAGGCGCTCGCAGAAGTTCCAGTACGTCTGCGGAAAATTTGGGGATACAAAAATAAAATTCATTGATGACCTGATAATTAACGCGCAAAGATACGAATTTTACCCCAAAGTGTGGGAAAATGCCACTTATGTGTCAAAAAAATGTTCCAAATCTCTTTGTTTTTTCAAAATAATAGTACATTTGCACCCGCAAAAGTGCAGGTGAGGGGGCGGAAGGTCCGCAAAAGTTGAGTCCTATATGGGCGAGATGTTCCAAAAACCTGCCTTGCACCAACGGAAGCGGCATTTAGGCAGCCAAACCGTATGTTTAATTAAAATCTCTTTTTATGAGAAATGAAAAGACTCATAGTTTTAATTATTGCCGCTACACTATGTGGGTTGGCTGCCTCCGCTCAAGAGGTTAGCTCCGAGGGCAGCAAAGGCAACGTGGAGGTCAATGCGACCGCACGCTTCGATGTGAACCCGTATTTCCCTCTCCAGAAAGACGGTGGAAATTACGATTTCGGGTTCGGGAACACGTCTATCTACACATTCATCGACGGAGAGTTCGGTTCAGGTTGGTTCTATTCCATTTCCAACCACTGGCTTGGCGTGGACTGGTACAAATCCAGCCCGGATGACAAACTTTCCCCGCTGTACACCAGCACTTTCTACACCAATTCCAACTCCTGGGTGGACTGGGCGCTCATAGGCTATTCCCTTGGAACGGAGAAAGCCGGCACCTGGAATTTCTCCATCGGAAAGGATGTGATGGCGATTGGTCTGTCCGAACTGGAGGACAACGACGTGGACTGCCACTTCGACCTCAGTTCCAAATTCTGGAACTCATTCGCTTTCTACCAGTGGGGTGCGTCCATAGAGTGGGAGGCTCCAAACGAGTGTTCTTCCATCAAGCTCCAGATGAGTTCGTCTCCCGTACAGAGCAGCCTCTATTCAGTTAATTTCGCCGACACCCGCGTGTGGCCTTTCCAGGACGGAAAGCTTGCATTCGCTGCAAAATACAGGGAGGAAAGGGAATACTGGACAGGTCTGATGTCATTCAATGTGTGGAGCGACTACCTGCTCGACGAAGACGATGCGATTCCAAATCCCAAAGCTACGGAGTGGTGGGGCGGAGTGGCTCTCGGTGAAATCTTCCATTTCAACAACGTGAGCATCTCGCTCGACGGGATGATAAGGGGCAGATCTTGGAGGAACCCTATCCAGAACTCCCTTTTCAATGCAAAGGTGGAGTATTACCACGAGGATTCCCAGGTCAGCATCTTCGCCAAGGCAGGTATGGACCACTACGGATTCCTGTCCAAGGAAGATCCGGGCTTCACTCTCGGATTTGCCGGAATTGGCTTCCATTGGTATCCTCTCTATGATTCCAAGGACCTGAGGTTCCACGCCGTCCTCTCGTCATCCAACCATTTCGGACTTATCGACGAGTACGATGGAATCGGCACATTCGACGAGCTTTCGCTCAGCA
>JBJEJT010000107.1:0-4167 GCA_051878255.1 Candidatus Cryptobacteroides sp.
TTTGACGCTGAAATTCCTTATATTTGCAGGTTGGAACAAAATACGGGACCATTCCCGTCGGACAGAAAAAAGATAAAACAGGATATGAAAGAAAGGATAGATGCCCTGATGGCAGAAATTGCCGGGCTGAAAAATTTGAAGGAACAGGATGTGGAGGCCCTCAGGGTGCGTCTCCTTGGCAAGAAAGGTGAAATCACGGCACTCTTTGACGAGTTCAGGACAGTTGCCCCTGAGCTCAAACGTGAGTTCGGTCAGAAACTCAATGTGCTCAAGCAGACTGCTGCTGCAAAAATCGAGGAACTGAAGGCTGCTGCCGAATCAGAAGTTGCACAAAGCAAGCCGGCTGTAGATTGCAGTCTTCCAGGGGATATAGTGAATCTGGGTTCACGCCATCCTGTGTCCATTGTAAGGGAGGAAATCATCAAAATTTTCCGCAAATTCGGCTATGATGTTGCAGAAGGTCCTGAAATAGAGGACGATTACCACGTTTTCGAAGCTCTCAACTTCCCGCCTGAGCATCCTGCCCGCGATATGCAAGACACATTTTTTGTGACATCGGGCAAGAATCCGGTGCTTCTGCGTACCCACACATCTTCAGTGCAGGTGAGGGCAATGGAGAAACTGCCTCTGCCGATTCGCATAGTATGCCCGGGCCGTGTGTTCAGAAACGAGGCTATTTCAGCACGCGCACACTGCATTTTCCATCAGGTGGAAGGCCTCTACATTGACGAAGGGGTGACTTTCGCAGATATGAAGCAGGCGATTCTCCTCTTCGCAAGGGAGATGTTCGGTCCGGAGACCAAAATCCGTATGCGTCCGTCCTACTTCCCGTTCACCGAGCCTTCTGCGGAGGTGGACGTGAGCTGCAACATCTGCCACGGAAAGGGCTGCAATGTCTGCAAGGGTACAGGCTGGCTTGAGATTCTGGGCTGCGGCATGGTGGACCCGAATGTGCTTGAGGCATCCGGCATAGACAGCAAGAAATACAGCGGCTTTGCTTTCGGCATGGGCGTAGAGCGCATAGCAATGCTCAAATGGCAGGTTAAGGACCTGAGGCACTATTTCGAGAACGACCTGCGTTTCCTCAAGGAATTTGAAACATCCATATAAGGGTAAACTTCCGTCAAAATTGCAATTCTGGTGATACTCGGAGCATTTGGATTTCTGGACTTTTCATTCGCGGACTTTCTGGACATACTCCTGACAGCCCTGCTGATTTACTATGCGTTCAAATACATTCGGGGCACCTCTGCGATGAGTATCCTCATCGGTCTGATTTTCCTCTTCGTGCTGAAAGTGCTGGTGTCGGCGATGGGTATGAAGATGATGACGGAAATGCTGTCCATAGTCCTCGACGTGGGAATGTTGGCAATAATCGTCATCTTCCAGCCTGAAATCCGCCGTTTCCTCATCCATTTCGGACAGAGGTATCTCAAGGCTGAAAGGGGAAGACGGATATGGGACAGGTTCGCAGGACACAAGACCGATTCCTCGTCGCTCACTCCCGAACAGTCCGCCGTGGTGAAGGAGATTGCGGAGGCTTGCAATTCGATGTCTGCCACAAAGACCGGGGCGCTGATAGTCCTTGCGGGACGTTCTTCCCTGGATTCCGTGATAGACACGGGGGACAGGATAGACGCCGTGGTGAACCGCCGTCTGCTGATGAACCTCTTTTTCAAGAACTCCCCTCTCCACGACGGTGCGGTAATCATAGACAGGGAAAGGATAGTGGCTGCACGGTGTACTCTCCCGGTGAGCGAAGCCGATTTGCCTCCGCAATTCGGAATGAGGCACAAGGCGGCAGCGGGGATGACGGAGGAGACGGATGCGAAAGTCGTGGTGGTGTCTGAGGAGACAGGCGGCATCACATTCTTCAATGACGGGTCCTGGACCCTCATAAACAACCTGAATGAATTGAAACTGTTGCTCGGTCAGGCTGTCGGTTAGCCTTTCCGGCTTATGAGTCCGGTGCCACCGTGCCGGCAAGGAGGATAGAATGGACGCAATTCTGGAACATAAACTCGGATTTGACAGGATAAGGGATATAATCGCCGCGAAATGTCTGACGGAATATGCCGCCGACCGTGTACGCGAAGAGGAATTTTCGTCTTCTGAATCCCAGGTCCGCAGGCGTCTGGAACTTACCGATGAGATGAGGCTCATCCTGATGTTCGAGGAGGGGTTCCCGACCAGCGGCTACATCGACTGCCTGGATTTCCTGAAACCGCTGGAGAAGCCGTCGGTGGCGATAGACCTGCTTTCTCTGCGCAAACTCAAGACGGTGCTCGAGACCCTGCGCAAAGTCATATATTTCTTCGACAGCGTCAAGGACGGGGTCTATCCCAACCTGAAAAGGATGTCCGGAGGAATTGTCTCCTTTTCGGAGATTACCAGGCGCATAGACGGCATCCTCGACCGGTACTCTGAGGTCAAGGACACTGCCTCCGACGAACTCTACAACATACGCAAGTCCCTGAGGGATAAGGAGGGGACAATATCCAAGAGGATAAATGTCATACTGCGGCGTGCCAAGGACGAGGGCATCGCGGAAGACGGGGCTTCGGTTACGGTGAGGGACGGGAAGATGCTGATTCCGGTAAGTGCGGCGAACAAGAAGAAGATACCCGGTTTCATCTACGACGAGTCGGCTTCGGGCAAGACGGCTTTCATCGAGCCTGCGGAGGTGGTGGAACTTGACAATGAAATCCGCGAACTCAAATTTGCGGAGCAGAGGGAGATAGTGCGCATACTCGCTGAGTTTTCCGATTTTCTCCGTCCTTATCTGCCTG
Organism: Candidatus Cryptobacteroides sp.; assembly: GCA_051878255.1. Taxonomy (GTDB): domain Bacteria; phylum Bacteroidota; class Bacteroidia; order Bacteroidales; family UBA932; genus Cryptobacteroides. The sequence goes on from JBJEJT010000107.1 coordinate 2,790, forward strand.
ACTTGCTGGAGGCTGCCGTTTTTCTCGGAGAACTCGATTTCCTGATGGCGAAGGCTCAGACGGCACTGGATTTCGTGTGCGGTATGCCCATAATATCCGACAATGGGGAGTTGAGCCTGCGCAAGGCGCGTCATCCGCTTCTGGAGAGAAGTTTGAAAAAGGAGGGCAGACCCATAGTGCCGATGACTGCCACCCTCACCCCGCAGCAGCACATCCTGCTTGTCTCCGGTCCGAATGCAGGTGGCAAGTCGGTGTGTCTCAAGACTTTCGGTTTGCTTCAGTATATGTTCCAATGGGGTATGCTCATCCCTACCTCCGAGACCTCCGAACTTATGGTCTTCGACCGCATTATGGCTGACATCGGAGACGGACAGTCGCTCGAAAATGACTTGAGCACCTACAGTTCTTTCCTTTCCAATATGAAAGATATGCTGGAAAAGGCGGATTCCAGGACACTGGTGCTGATTGACGAGTTCGGAAGCGGCACGGAGCCGGCTGCCGGCGGAGCCATAGCAGAGGCAATCCTTGCCGAACTTGACAAAAGGGGAGTATATGGAGTCATCACCACCCACTACACCAATCTGAAGTTCTATGCCTCAGGCAATAATGGGGTGTTCAATGGAGCGATGCTCTTCGATGCTAAGAATATCACGCCGCTTTTCAAATTGGAAACCGGGCTTCCGGGCAATTCTTTCGCTTTCGAGTTGGCACGCAAGATGGGTATGCCCGAAGCCATAGTCAAAGATGCGGAAACTCGTGCGGGCGAGGAATATGTGGACATCGAGAGAAATCTGCGCAAGATAGCCCGCAACCGCAAAGCCCTGGACGAGAAACTTGAACGCATAAAGTCCACGGACAAGACTCTGGAAAGCATCACTGAACGCTATCAGAAAGAGTTGGAGGGCATACGGAAACTTAAAAAGGAAATACTTGACCAGGCGCATAGGGAAGCGGAGGATATAGTCCGCAATGCCAACCGTCAGGTGGAGAACACCATCAGGTCCATCAAGGAGTCCCAGGCGGAAAAGCAGGCGACCACCCAGGCTCGGCAGGATTTGCAGTCTTTTGTGGAGATGCTGGCTGTCCGCAAAGCCCAGGAGCAAAAAGAGAAAGATGACTACATTGAGAGGAAAATCAAGCAGTTGGACCAAAGGCGTGAGCGTCGTGCGGCGAGAAGTCTCCAGCGTGCGGACGAAAACCGCCGCAAAGAACTGATGGCTCAGGCTGAGGAAAAGGCACGCGAGGAGGCTTTCCGCAATGCCCCGTTGCAGCCGGGAGAGAAGGTGAGGGTGAAAGACAGCGGTTTCGTTGGGGAGGTTACCAGGGTTTCCGCCAAGGCCGTATATATAATAATAGGTAACATTTCCTCCAAGTTGCC
>JBJEJT010000108.1:0-4166 GCA_051878255.1 Candidatus Cryptobacteroides sp.
CTGGCAGGGGAAATCCAGCCTCTGCATCAGCTCGCCTGTAAACATAATCGCTCCGTTCAGGATGCAGAGCAGGACCGGAACGTCATCAGCCCCGGCAAAGTCCCTGTTGATTTCTTCTGCCACCTTGTCTATGCACTCCATAAGTTCCGAGTGCGGGATGAAAGGCACGAAAGTCTTGTCGTAAACTTTGATTTTTTCCATTGAAAATGTGTGATACAAACCGCAAAATTAAGATTAAACCGATAAAAAAAGAAAAATTTGCGTTAAAAATTCATCAGTCAGGCGATGATTTCAGCATTTCTGCCTATAATTGCCGGAAACGGTTTGGGGTTCATCGGCACAGATGCTTATGAACTTGGATTTATTGGTGGCGACGATTCTCGAGGCAATGATGATAGTCGCCGGAGTGGGGGAAGCCGAGGAACTGACAGAAGACGAGATCCAGCGTTTCAGGCAGTACGCCTCGCATCCCCTGGAAATCAATTCGGCAGATGCCAGGGAATTGGAAAACAGCGGTCTGTTCACTACATTCAGAACCGTCGCCTTGTGTGACTACATCAGCCGCAACGGTCCTGTGCTTTCGGTTCAGGAACTGGCGTCCGTAAACGGTTTCGACAGGAAAACGGCGGAAGCCCTCGCATATTTCGTGAGTTTCGGCTCCAAGACGGAGGACGGAGGGCGGAGGTGGACCGCAGATTCGGAATTTCAGGCAGGCACTTCTGCCTCATACCCGCCCTCTGCCTCCGGGAATACAGGCTCCGGGGAGATTTCGGCGTATTGGCTCTCGTCGGCACGTCTTCAGGGCAGGAACCACTATGTCAATGCCGGAGCGTCCGGACTTTACGAACACGGTCCGAAGACCGAGGGATGCTCGCTGGCATCTTTCACTCTCTCCTGCGGTGTGGATGTCCCCAAAGCCGGTCTGAAACTCTATTTGGGAGATTTCAACGCCCGTTTCGGCCAGGGTGCGATTCTGTGGAACACACTCCAGATCAATTCCAGCACATCTTCCGCTTCCCTGATTCAAAGACCTTCGGGGCTGGCTGTGTCACATTCCCTGAAAGGCAACTATGCAAAGACCGGAGTGGGAGTGTCCTGGACCGGGAAACGTCTCGGACTGTCCGCCGCTTTCAGCCTGCCCGGTTTCAAGTCGGCTGTGATGGCTGCGTCTTCCGGGCGCAGACACTCCGTCGCAGGATTCGAACCCCTGCTGAATCTGAACTATTGGGGACGCTTCTGCTCGGTAGGTATGACGTCTGTGGCAGACATTTTCCCCGGGGCTTCTGGACCTGAAATCTCCGCGGCGCTCTCGACAGACTTCCGCACCTGCATAAAGGGCGTGGACCTGGCAGGCGAAATCGCAGTCATCTTCTCTCCACAGGAGGCTCCGGCGGCGGCAGCCCGTCTCGCCTGCACGGCTTCTGCGGGAGAATGGTTCAAGGGCGGAGCCTCCGCCAGTTACACGAAAGAAAGACACGAGGCACGCCTCATACTTGAAGCCGACGCTCCCGGGAACCACCATTTCGCCCTCGGTGCCACCTTTTTGAACCGGACGGGCAGCGGGACTGCACGCATAGATGCCACGGCTCTGTTCAGATGGTCGGAAAGGTTCAGATTGGACATACGTGTGAAAGAAAACCTCTCTTTCGCCACCCCGGCGCACAAGTCTTTCGGCTGTCGTGGCGGCTTTTCCTCGACCTGGGCGGCAGGGTGGACCACATCCCTCGTCGCAGCCTGCAGCAAGGCTTCGGAATGGGGACTTGCACTTTACGCCGAACAGGAATACAAGACAGACTCCCTCGTCAGTGCCCATCTGAGGACCGGCATTTTCAGCATAGACGATTGGGACGGCAGAATCTGCTTCTATGAACACGACATCCCCGGACGTTTCACCGTTCCTGCACTTTATGGTCGCGGATATTGGATTTCGGCACATCTGAATGCGAGGATAACCCGGACTTTCAGGCTGTCCCTGCGCATCGCTTATAAAAACTACGTCCTGATGGAGCCGGAGACCAGGAAACCGTCCGTGTTGGACGCCCGGCTGAGTTTCTCTACGGATTTCTGAGCACCTTGACCTGGCCGTCCAACTTGTGTATGCTCACAGGCAGGTTGCCCACCACCTCCCCGTCCACCTCGACTATGGGCGCAGGGCTGGACAGCGGACGTATCTTCAGGCTTGAGCATTTTGTGGAGATCAGTTCCGGATTCCTTTTCAGGAGCGTCCCCGTGAAAAGACCCGGAACGGCCCTTATGATGCGGTGCAGGGGCATCAGAGGAATGACCGTGACATCCAGCAGCCCGTCATCCAAGACCGCATCCGGAACCTGGAGCATCCCTCCGCCGGAGTATTTGCCGGCTCCGAGGGCGATGGACATCGTGGTGCCCCGGAAAATCTCCTTTCCGTCAGCCTCCACTGCACAATCGAAAGTCTTGAAATTCAATATGTTGGAAATCAATGCCTTGAGATATAGTATCTTGCCGCTTTTGCCGGAGTTCTTCTCGAAATTTACTTTCTTGCACACATTGGCATCGAAACCCACACCTCCGACATTCGCCATATAGCTCCTGATTTCCATAGAGGCGTTGTCGTGCTTGAGGTCCAGACGGAACACATCCTGCCTGCCGAGGGATTCCGCTTTCATAAGTTCTGCCACCCTGTTGAAGTCTTTAGGGATTCCGAGAGTCTTTATCCAGTCGTTCCCGGAGCCTATGGGCATCACGGCGAGAGTGAAATCCTCCAGAGCCGCCGCGTCGAGCCCATCGTCCAGGGTGCTGGCGACGTCCGACATTTCCACATATTTGGAAATCCCCTCCAGGACCTCGTGTACCGTGCCGTCCCCTCCTACAGCGAGAAACTTCCGGTAACCCTCCGCGCAGGCTTTCATCGTGATCTCCACTGCTGCGCCCATTTTCCAGGTGGTTCTATATTCAAATTCTATCCTGTTGTCGGACAATATCTTGCTGGCTCTCGGCCATTCTGATACCGTCTTGCCTGAACCCGCATTCGGATTCACGACTGCGTACCATATTCTGTCATTGGGTGTCATACTCGCTTGTAAAAAGGCGGACAAAATTAGTAAAAAAAGAAAAGTAAAGAAATTATTTAGTAAATTTGCACGATATGCGCCCGGCGCGAGCGTCGGCAAAACCGGAAATTATGGGAAAAGTCATAGCAATAGCAAACCAGAAAGGGGGAGTGGGCAAGACCACGACGGCAATCAACCTTGCCGCCTCTCTCGCCGTCCTTGAGAAGAATGTGCTCATCATAGATGCAGACCCTCAGGCGAACACCACCTCCGGACTCAACTTCTCTCCGGACAGCGGGGAGAAGCGTACTCTCTATGACCTTCTGATAGGCAGCAGGAAGGTGGAAGACGTGCTCATCCAGACGGAAATAGGACGCCTGCATATGATCCCGTCCACCATTGACCTTGTGGGCGCGGAACTTGAACTTCTGGAATCCGCTGACAGGGAATCCCTGCTCAAGAATGCCATCGCCCCCGTCAGGGACAACTACGATTTCATCATCATCGACTGTTCCCCATCCCTCGGACTGATTACCGTGAACAGCCTTACAGCCTCCGACTCCGTGATCATCCCGGTGCAGCCCGAATTCTTCGCCCTGGAGGGGCTTGGGAAACTTCTCCAGACCATACGGCTCGTCCAGGGGGGAGTGAACCCCGACCTTACCATCGAGGGTTTCCTCGTCACGATGTTCGACGGCAGGACGAAAGTCCACAACCAGGTGGTCGAGGACCTCAAGGAACATTTCAAGGATATGGTGTTCAAGACAGTGATACAGAGAAACATAAGGCTCAGCGAGGCTCCATCGCACGGCAAGCCTATCATTCTGTATGACGTGATCTGCAACGGCACCACCAACTACCTGAACCTCGCGAAAGAGGTGTTGGAACGCAACGGAATCGGGATAAATCAAGTTTAACAGGGTAGCCATTGGACCTACTGCCGTTTCAATGCTTACCAATAAATAAAAGACTGATGTCAGGCAAACCACAGAGAGGATTGGGCAAGGGACTCGGAGCCCTGCTCGGAGAAGCCGGTTCTATGGACAATTTCCGCAAGCCGGTAGGATATGTAAACAAGGTGAACGTCGTGGAAAGCACCCAGCCCCAGGACAAGGCTGACGTGCTGATGATTCCTGC
>JBJEJT010000109.1:0-4158 GCA_051878255.1 Candidatus Cryptobacteroides sp.
GAACACAAATTCCCACCCCTCATCCTTTTTATATTCAGTATCAATTACAGGAACGCCATCGGAAACCCGTGCAACGGCTTCAAGGAAAGACACCACGTGTTCCTGAAGGTTGCCATCAGCATCCCGGTAAATGGCAACGTGGTGGTTGTTCCCTGTACTGACAAAATCTCCGGGGATACGTTTCCCAGTCTCATCCAGGATATAAGCCCCCGTATGGTCTTTTTTGTCGTGCAGGGAAACGACGTTGCTCTTGCCGGTCACAGTTACCCGCTTGATGCTGATACCTTTCTCCCTGTCCAGCCATATCGGGTTCTCATCAAGATTGGAAAAAGCTTTCTTTGCATCTTTTCCATATTCAGTCAGACGGTCAGAAAGAATTTTCCGGATGCCCTCATCCACAACCTTTTCAAGTTTCAAGTCAGGACCGACTGACTCCCTCTTGGTATATACGTCTTCGTAAACCATTGTCCTGACCTTGCCGGGTACTGATTCCAAATGGGCAGGGTCCAGCCATATCGGATTCTTGTCCGGGCTGTTCTTGCCGCAGAATGCTTTCTTTGCATCTCCGTCGAATTGTCCGAGCCTGTCCATCAACGCTTTCCGATGGCGGACACACACCACTGATGCGATTTTTTCTGCATCAAACGAGGAACCTATCTTTTCTTCCTTAAACAATGGTTTGAGGATGTGTCCATATACCGTTTCATTATGCAGCTGTCCTCTCGGAGTCAATTGCACTTTTTTATTGTTCCCGTTCCTTTTTCTGGTGACATTGACATTCCTTGTCATCACTTTCCCCTTTGATTTGATGGAAATCAGAACCTCTGACAATTTCGTTTCAGCCTGATGCCTGAATTCGTCGAGGGGAATAGGTGGGATGAAACGCAACCTGCCCTTGGAATCCCTCTGCATCTGGTTGATTTCCACAAACATAACGGCAGCTGTCCTTTCTGATTCAGGGATATCCGCCACGCCGTATTGGTCTAAGTCCACATACGAACCGTCGAAACATTCACGCTTGACCCTTGCATTGAGATTGTTCAGATATTGGATATAACTCCTCTTGGTGAAGGCAATGGTGAGGGCGTCCATCGCGTGGTGACGGTGGTCGTTGCGCTTGGTCCAGTCGCGTATTTTTGGAATCCGCCTTCCATCCTCACCATTTTCGTAATAAGTCATTCCCAATTTCTCAAACTTGTCCCAGTTGAGTTCACGCATTACGTCCACAAGTTGCCAGTCCTCCCTCAAACGGTCGGTCACCGAACCTGTCGTACTGACGACAGACGGCACAATGGACTCAAGCATCTGCTTGGCTTTCTTCGATATATATTGCGTGTCCCTGAGGTCGCGGGCTATGAATCCCTGAGGGATGTCTGCCTCCTTCATAAGAAGTTTGTTCCTCTTGGTCTTGCTGATTGCCCCTTTTTTGAACAGCGTCTCAACCCTGGACTGATACTCCGCAAGATAATCCGGAGAATACTTGCCCTCAACGAAATCAAAGGCGGTCATTTTCGATTTCTCGATATTTATCTGTCTCGACTCAAGGGTCTTGTTGGAAAAAGAGTCGTCGAACAGTTTCGCCTGCGGGATTATGTGCTCGATGTCAAATTCTTTCGAAAACAGTTTTTCTCTCGGGATGTATGTGTTTGAATACAAGGTATGGAAACCGTTGTCCTTGAGTTCAAGATAGAGGCGATACCTTGTCAGATCATTTCTGGAAGGATTCTCAATATGGAATTCTTCCTGGAGGATTTTACGGTAGGATTCATATTCAGCCGTGGACTTGGCGATTGCATCGGAAATCTTCCGGCGTTCTTCGGCATTGTTTTTCAGTTCTCTTGCCAATTCAATCCTGATTTCATCCGGTTTGCCGTAGGTTTCGATGATTACATTCACGACATTTGCCATCTGATTCAGGATTTTCTCGACCATAGGGTTCCTCAAACTGTTTTTCGGAAGAATCGCTATCCTGTCGGCATATACTTTCTGTTCCAGTTCTTCTTTTGTCAGGGATGCGGCTGAATGACGATAACCGGCGTATGCACACGCCAGGCTGTATTCGTTCCCTTCCCTCATATACTGAAGAATCTTCTTCATCGCCTTTGCACTCAGGCTGCCGTAGTCTTGCTCAAACGATACTGAAGAGAGGATTTTTGCACTATCTTCATCCATTCCGGTAATTTCTCGCAAAGACTTGATCAGACTGTCGTTGCCCGAAACGGATTTGTCTCCTTCATAGGAATACAGCAGGTGCCATAATCTGTAAAGAGGCTGTTTCTCAAACTCATCCCCTTCAAGGGCCGAGTTGAAAGTCAGGAAGTCCGTATTCCACCCCAGAGATGCGAAAACATCCGTCACGATGGCGAGGCTGTCTGCCGATGGCATCTTGGAAAAGTCGTAGTCATCGTACCCGTTGGCAACCAGAATCCTTGAATACGCCTGGAACAGCCGCATCTGGGTGTTGTTGCCCTCGACGGACTTGAAGTTGAGGGACAGTTCTTTCGGATTCGCGAAAAGGAGTTTCAGGACATCCTTTTCGGAAAGTCTTCCCCTCAGGTTCAACTCCTGGAACAGCACTTCTTTCTGGTCCTGTTCGAGATATTTTCCATTAACTTTGATGTTGTTGATGTTCTGCCAGATCTTGAACTCCTGGAACAGCGGTGAAGATTTCGGACATACTTTCAGTCCAATGGTTTTCGTTGTTTCTTTCCCGTTCTTGATTACCTTTATGTCCCTATGTTCAAACTCGCAATAGCTCACGAGACCTTTCTGGCTGCGCAAAGGTCTCTGGTAAAAGATGACTATGTCCCTTATTTCCTTTTTCAACTCCGGAGTCAATTCAGGATGGAACCGGCTTTGTGTTTCCCAAATCCTTTCGAACTCGTCCAGATAGTCCTGGCGGAAGAAGGTTTTGTTTTTCAGGGAATAGTGTCTGTCGGCACTCAATTTCATCATCATCCATTGTCCCACCGTCATATTGTTGAAATGCAGCACTTTGCTTCGGTCGCTGATGGCTCCGAGATACCCGGATGAGTTCCTGATTTGTCCGTTGATTTCCTGGAGGACGATTGCAAGTTCTTCAAGGGACAACCTGGACGAGAGGGCTTCGCATCTCAACCTGTAGTTGTCTTTCAGGAGTTCACGCCCTTTCAGTTCCCGCTTCACCCCCACTATCCCGAATGGTTTCTGACATATTGCCCAGGTCTGCGACTTGTTCTTGTCATAAAGGGCTGCTTTCAGGTCATCTGTCAATTTGTCCGGATAGAATTGCCTCTGATGTTCCCAAACCTTGTCAAACTCACGGTTCAGGTCGCTGCGATAGAAGTCGGGGATGTTGAATTTGTCTTCGACGAGTTTACGGAATACATATTGTCCCGGGGTGAGGTCCAGCTCGTACAACTGTTTCGCAATAGCCATTCCGTCCACCAATGTCCCGTCTTCTTCGGATTTTGCCTTACGGCTGCTTTTGTAGCCTCTCTTTTTGTTGATGTTGAGGAGAACCCTTGCAAATTCCGCGAGGGAGACTTCCTCCGAGGCTGACTTTGCCCTCAGTCCCAGGGTCTGGTAAGTGGACTGAGGTCCGGACTCGTAAAGCGGGGTGTCGTCACCTATTATGTTGTAATGCTTCAATGTGCTGATGAGAACACTGCGACGTTGTTTGTAGCGTTGCAGGTTCCTTCTCATACTTCTGGCTTTAGTTCGCGCCGCATTGGGGGAGACTGATTTGCCGGCGCAGAAATAGTCGGCAGGGTTGCCTTTTATCTCCTGCCCTTCGGCATTTGTAAAGGTGTCGTACTGGATGATTCTCACTCCGAGTTTGACGATGGATGATTTTTCTTCTTTGCTTTCACTTTCGTTTACAAGTGCCCAGCCTATCGATGAAGTTCCCAAATCAAGTCCGAGTATCCGTTTCATATTGTCAGTTGTCAAAGTTTTGGTTTATGGTCAGTAAAATTAGCGATAATATTGTTTATGTCAAAAATTTAGGTTAAAATTGCATCGAAATTTGAAAGCAATTCACAATAAGGATTATTCCGTTGTGAAAACACTCAAGGCGGGGCTCTTCGGGGTCTCGTCTTTTTGTTTCATCGCCGCAATCGTGGCAGAAATGTGGTATAATTGACATTTTCGGTTGGTAACCTTGACATTTTCGGTTGG
>JBJEJT010000110.1:0-4136 GCA_051878255.1 Candidatus Cryptobacteroides sp.
AGCGGAAGACTTTTTTCAACGACGTGTTTTGTGATACGATATAGTTAGTGTAGTGTGTTCAGACTGTGGTCTGCAAAATGGTTTCTTGGTTTGACGGCGACGTCCTGAGAAACTTTTTTTGTGCCCGGAAATGAGTATCTTTGCGACATCTATGTTATTATTATATGGAACTGAGACATCTGCAAGCATTTGTGAGGCTTACCGAAACCTTGAACTTTTCCTCTGCCGCGAATGACCTCTGCATCACGCAGAGCACTCTTTCCGCCACCATCCGCCAGTTGGAGGACTCTCTTGGAACGGAACTTTTCATCAGGAACAGCCACGGTGTGGTAATTACCGAAGCGGGAGAGCAACTCCTGCCCTTTGCCCTCGAAACCCTGCATCAGGCTGAGAACTGTGTCAGCCGCATCCAGGACCTGAACCATCTCAGATGCGGACAACTCCGCATCGGTCTTTCCCATTCTTTCTCATCGCTTCTGGTCGAGGCGTTGCTGGAGTTCAACCGGAACTATCCCGGAGTGGATGTGCAGGTGTACTACAAGACCCTTCCGGAACTTATGGAATTGCTGATCAGCCACGATTTGGATCTGGTCCTGTCCTACAAGCCGTCCGTCGTCTATCCTATGGTCGAGTCCCACGTGATTCTCCGGGATTCGCTTTCTATGGTGGTGTCGAGGGACAATCCCCTCGCCAGTCTTGAAAGCGTGGAACTCGAGGACTTGCAGAAATACCGGCTGGTGCTGCCATCCACGGGAATGCAGGTAAGGATCCTGCTGGACAGGCTCTGCAGGGAGCGCGGATTCCAGCTTCATCCGGTGGCAGAGTTCAACCTCATCACACCCATACTTATGTTCTTGAACCAGAGCAATCTGGCAACGGTGGTCGCTACGGGTTCGGTGCCCCAGCCACGGCAGTTCAAGGAAATCCCCCTCAAGGGCACGGAGGATATGCTCGCCGGTTCATATCATTTCCTCAAAGGTGCATACAGAAAGAAATCAGCAGAGGAATTTGTCCGGATTCTCTGCGAAAACGACACGGTAAGACAATATGGAATGGCTTAACAATCTTGTGTCAGGGCAGGGCGTGGCACATTCAATCATCATCATCGCCCTCACTATCACAGCAGGACTCCTATGCGACCGCATCAAGATAAAGGGTGTGAAACTCGGGGTTACCTGGATTCTCTTCCTCGGCATCATCCTCGGTCAGTTGGGATTCACTCTGGACCCGACCACCGCGCATTTTGTCAAGGAGTTCGGACTCATACTCTTCGTCTATTCGATAGGTCTCGAGGTAGGTCCGCATTTCTTCTCATCATTCAGGCAGGGAGGCGTGAAACTCAACCTCCTTGCCACCGGGATAGTGCTTTTGGGCACAGTGACGGCATATCTCATCCACGTCGTGACCGGGGAGGACCTGAATGCAATGACCGGCGTCCTCTACGGCTCCGTGACCAACACCCCCGGTCTGGGGGCGGCACAGCAGACTTTTTCCGACATCAACGACGGTGCCACCAACTCTCTGTTCGCCTGCGGATATGCAGTCGCCTATCCTATGGGCGTGCTCGGGATTATGATGAGCATCATCTTCCTGAGAGTGATTTTCAGGATAGACCTCAAAAAGGAACAGAGGCAGACGGTACAGATAGACAAGGAGGCAAAGGCTGCCAAGGCGCTCAAGATAGTGGCTCCGGATGTGGGACCCGTGTTTCTCGGCATTATGCTGGGAGTGCTCCTGGGTTCCATTCCCATTTTCCTGCCTGGAATGAGCGTGCCGGTGAAGCTCGGTCTGGCAGGTGGCCCACTCATCGTTTCCATCCTGATTTCCTCTTTCAGCGACAAGGTGGGACTGAAGACCAGCATCACCCCCTCTGCGAATATGATGATGCGTCAAGTCGGCATCACGCTCTTCATCGCATCGGTGGGCATCTCGGCAGGCAACGGCTTCCTCGAAACCATACTGAACGGAGGGTACTGGTGGATACTCTATGCTTTCATCATTTCCACCCTGCCCATACTCGTGGTGGCGGCATTTGCTCGGATAGTGCTGAAACTCAATTATTTTTCCCTCATAGGTATGATTTCGGGGGCAACCACAGACCCGCCTGCCCTGGCATACAGCAACTCCATCTGCGAGAGCGACGAGGCTGCCGTGGCATATTCGACGGTCTATCCCCTGTCTATGTTCCTGAGAATCATAATGGCACAGGTCCTGGTGCTGCTTGCGTGACCTCTGTGATTGCGGCAGAATGACTATATTTGCGGATATGGAAAAACAGGATATATTCAACAGGACGGAGCGCCTTGTGGGAGGAAAGGTTATGGATTCATTCTCCAATGTGTCCGTGATCGTCTTCGGAGTGGGCGGAGTGGGCAGCTGGTGTGCGGAGGGGCTGGTGCGCAGCGGTGTCCGGAAACTTACCATCGTGGATTCGGACAGGGTGGGAGTAACCAATGTGAACCGGCAGCTGATGGCCACTACGAAGACCATAGGCCGTGTGAAAGTGGAGGCTCTGAAAGAACGTCTGCTGGAAATCAATCCTGATGCGCAGGTTACTGCCCTGCAGAAGATATATTCTGCCGAAACGGCATCCGAGTTCGACTTGGATTCATACGATTATGTCATAGATGCCGTGGATTCACTGAAAGACAAGGTGCAGTTGATACTGAATGCAAGTTCCTCCAACGCACGGTTTTACTGTTCACTCGGGGCTGCGCTGAAAATTAATCCGACCAATGTGCGGGTGGCAGAGTTCTGGAAAGTGAGGGGATGCCCGTTGGGGGCGGCTTTACGCAAGAGGATGAAGAGGGCGGGGAAGTATCCGGCAAAGAAGTTCCTCTGTGTCTATGACGACGAGGTGCTGCCCAACCTGGGACCGGAGCCGGTGGTGTCCGCAGCAACTGAAGCGCCCCAGGCGGGTCCGGGAGATCCTGCTCTCGTGAACCACGACTGGAGCGATTCAAAAGCCGTAATCAACGGCACTCTTGCACATATCACTGCCATTTTCGGAATGACCCTCTGCGGTCTTGTCCTCGATGACATCTATCGCCGCACTATTGCTCTTCAATAGTTTCCATATCATCCATCACTTTCTCGATGTATTTGTGCAACTTCCTGATTTTCAATGAATAACCGATAAGGATTGCACCAAGTACAATCAGACCCGTACCCAGGAGCGCGACTATCACCCCTACTCCGAGAGAGAATGGTTTGAGGACTATCAGCATAGCGAGGATCAGAAGCAGTATTCCTCCTGCGGTCATCCACCCCGAGCCTGGTATCCTGAAGGACTTGAGGTCGCTGGAAATGCTGATTATCATAAAACTGTGGTAGATGAGCCATACTCCGAGAAAGATTGGGAGCACTGTCATCGTGACCTGGGGCAGCGCACACAGCATTATGCCGACGACTATGTCAAGCATACCTCCTATGATGTTGTAGCTTCGGGTCATAAACCAGTTCCGGCTGCTCACGGCCATAATCAGTTCCGTGAATCCCGTTACCAGCATCAGCACACCTATGACTATGCTCAATGTGGCATAACTGCTTGAGGGGTTGCAGAATACGACTATTCCTGCCACGATGCAGAGCGCACCGGCAACAAGCAACATCCACCAGTTCTTGACGGTCTTTGCCGCCTTTTCCGTGAATTGTTCAACAATTTGTATCATATCTTTAGAATTGAGTGAATAATGAGGTTCCGTTTGTCAGAACGGGAATTTTTGTCGCAAAATTGGAGCCATTTGTCCGATTTGTTCAATTTCTCGATAAAATGGACTATGTTTGCAAAAATTTTCAGAAAAAGTATGACGGATAGACAGATTTATTATGCCAAATTGGCATTTGCTTTCATATTGACAATCCTCCCGCTTTCCGTTTCCGGTGCTTCGAGAAATCCGGGAAAGAAGATTTACGGGTACACTCAGGAATATGCGTTTTCAGGTGTGCGTTCAATCATAGTGAAATCGGAGTCTTCGAAATTCTATCGGAACAGGATGACCGGGGAGATTGACGTGAGGATAGTCCAGAGCCGGGACGAAAGGGTTGTGGTCTCGGTGGTTAGGCAGTCGGATGCGGATGTTTTCAAGGTCGAGAAAATCGGCAACACCCTCAAGCTCAATGCCGGAGACAAGGAG
>JBJEJT010000111.1:0-4036 GCA_051878255.1 Candidatus Cryptobacteroides sp.
CCCAGGAGGAGATACGCCTTGGAAGGGGTACGGTCCAGACTCCTGGAAAAGAGAGCCCGTACCGCAACAGGAGCGTTGAGGAAAACCTCACACTTTTCCGTGAGATGAAGGCAGGGAAATATGCCGACGGGGAGAAGGTGCTCAGGGCGAAAATCGATATGGCTCATCCGAATATGATGTTCCGTGACCCGATTATGTACCGCATCATCCACGCCGAGCATCACCGCACTGGCAACAAATGGTGCATTTACCCGATGTACGACTACACTCACGGCCAGTGCGACTCCATCGAGAACATCACCCACTCCATCTGCACCCTCGAATTCGATGTGCACCGTCCGCTCTACGACTGGTTCATCCAGACCCTCGGCATATTCCCGTCCCACCAGTACGAGTTCGCCAGGCTCAACCTCACATACACTGTGATGAGCAAGCGCAAACTGCTCGAACTCGTGAGGAACAATTATGTAAGCGGCTGGGACGACCCCCGTATGCCTACCATCTGCGGAATACGCAGGAGGGGATATACTCCGGAGGCAATCAAGATGTTCGTGGACAAGGTGGGGCTTGCCAAGAGGGAACAACTCATCGACCTGCAGCTGCTCGAATGGTGCGTGCGCCAGGACCTCAATGAAAGGTCCAACAGATATATGGCAGTGCTCGACCCCGTGAAGCTCACCATCACCAACTGGGAGGAAGGCAGGGTGGAATGGTTCGATGCCCCTCTCAATCCTGCCGCGCCCGAGGGACCATCCAGAAAGGTGCCTTTTACCGGCAACCTGCTCATTGAAAGGAGCGACTTTATGGAGGAACCGCCAAAGAAGTATTTCCGTCTGAAACCGGACGGGGAGGTGCGGCTCAAGTACACCTATATCATAAAGTGCGAGGAAGTCGTGAAAGATGCGGAGGGCAACGTGGTTGAAATCCGTTGCACCTATGACCCGTCCACAAGACCGGGCTCCGGCGAGTGGCGTTCAGTCAAGGGCACGATCCACTGGGTGAGCGAAGCCTATGCGGAGAAACTCGAGGTTCGCAACTACGACAAGCTCTTCCTCGAACCGGATATGGGAGGCATACCAGAGGGCAAGGACTACAAGGAATATCTCAATCCTGACTCGCTCCAGGTGGTAAAAGGCTATGCGGAGCCTGCCCTTGCAGAAGACAAATCCGGATTGGCAGTACAGTTTGAAAGGACGGGATATTTCTTCAAGGACCCTGACAGCACTCCTGGACACCCGGTATTCAACAAGACCACAGCTCTGAAGGATTCATTCAAATTCTAAAAGATGTCCATATTCCACAAGAAGCCATTGAGGGAGAGGGGCCGCAGGGCGCCTTCGATGAAACGCAAATTCATCTTCGGGATGAGTTCCATCGCTGCCATACTCCTGCTGTCCAGCATAATTTCCGTGCTGGAATACAGGAGGATGTCCAACTATGTCTCGGATCTCATAGCCTCGAACATCAACAGTCTGAACCTTTCCCAGCGCCTTGCCACCATCACGGACAACTACAATCTCCAGATTCTTGCGCTCATAGGCGACGAGACCACCAACATACTGCCCAAACTGGACAGGGAACTCTTCCTCGACCATTGCGACAGCCTCAAGCAGTCCCTCAAACTGCCTGGAGCCCTCCCTCTTGCCGATTCGGTGGCTTATGCCTATTCCGCATATATGCTGACTTCGCTGGAACTGCAGAACGTCATATCCTCGGATTTCATAGATTCGAGACAATGGTATTTCGAGCGTCTCCAGCCCCGCTTCAACATTCTCCGGCAGCATCTCGAAAAACTCAACGAGGCAATCTACAGGGACCTCGAATACAATTCCGAGACATTCCAGGAGAGTTTCTACCGCAGCATCGTACCGGGAGTGGTTTCCGTGGCTGCCGGGCTTATGCTCGTACTCCTGCTCCTGTATTTCTTCCTTTCCTATTTCGTGAATCCGGTGTCGAAGATCAGCGAGGGCATTTTCGCCTACCTGTCCGGGGGCAAGCGTTTCTCCTACACGGATTCCGAGGGGGACGATGAAGTCTCGGACCTGGGCAGGTCCGTGGAGGAACTGACAGAGGAGAACATAGACCTCAAGCGCAGAATCAAACTCCTGAAATCCAGGCTTGAAGACCAGAAATAGGGATGGACATCAAGGTCATATCGGTAAACGTTGGCAAGGCGCTGCTGGTCAGTGCCCTGTTTATGTTCCTGTCCCTCGTGGTTTCCGTCTGCAACGGAGTGGACGGGGCTTTCGGCTCCCTTTTCATTTCTTTCCTCATCACCCTTACCGTAGGTGCATTCCCTTTCATCTTCGTGAGGAAGACCTCCACGATTTCAATGTCCGACGGTTTCCTCATCATCGTCATATCGTGGCTGCTGTCATTCGTCTTCGGGATGCTGCCCTATGTGCTCTATGGCGGGGAGTTCACTCTCGTGAACGCCCTCTTCGAATCCGTTTCCGGCTACACCACCACCGGATTCACCATACTCAGGGATGTGGAGGCTCTTCCGAAGAGCCTGCTGTTCTGGCGTTCCTCCACCCACTTCATCGGAGGTCTGGGAGTTATCGTGTTCCTGCTTCTCATTCTGCCGGAATCCAGCCCTTTCCGCCTGAGGATCACCAACCTCGAACTGTCTTCGCTCAGCCGGGAGGGCTACCGTTACCGTTCCTCCCGCACAGTCAGGATAATGTGTACGGTCTATATCGGTCTGGTAGTCGTGGAGACCCTGCTGCTATGGGCTGCCGGGATGAGTTTCTTCGATGCGATCAACCATTCGTTCAGCACCATAGCCACAGGCGGTTTCAGCACCCGCAACGATTCCATAGCATATTATGACTCAGGGCTCATAGAGGCGATAGTCTTCGTGTTTATGCTCTTTGCCGGTATGCACTTCGGACTGATTTTCACTTTTGTCACAACGGGTTCTTTCAAGGTCTTCAAACATCCGGTGATGAGGTTCTATCTGATTACCGTGGCGGTTATGACGGTGTTTGTGGCTGCGGACCTGTATATCAGCGGCACCGCTTCCGGAGGTTCCGCCCTCTGGGACGCCGCATTCCAGGTCGTGAGTGCCCTGACTTCCACAGGTTTCACCACTGCGGATGTGCTCCGGTGGCCGGTGATGTCCTCTTTCCTGATTCTCTACTGCGGAATACAGTGTGCCTGTTCCGGCTCCACCACCGGTGGTATCAAGACGGACAGGATGCTCATTTCCATCAAGGCTATAGGCTGCGAAGTACGGAAACGTCTCCACCCGAATTCAGTCTATCCGGTAAGGGTGGGAAATCATCCCGTGTCCGATGAAACCGTAAGTTCGGCACTGCTCTACATCTCGCTCTACCTGCTTGTGGCAGCAGTCTCGATAGTCATCTTCCTCGTTTCCGGCAGCAATATGACGGATTCCCTCGCCATAGAGATGGCAAGCATAGGCAATGTGGGATTCGTGTCTATGGGAAGCGGAGAGGTGGCATCCCTGCCTGCCGTTTCCAAACTCCTGAGTGCTTTCAATATGTTCCTCGGACGTGTGGAGATTTTCCCTGTCCTCATCGTGATCCGGATGATTTTCAGCAGAAAGGCAAAGTGATGGGCAGGACGGACTATTTGTACAGCGGATTTGTAACCAATCTGAAATTCGACCCCACGCCTTCCCAGGACAGTTTCTTCAGGACTGCAGCCGACTTTCTGTGCGGGGACGATGACGACATACTCGTTGTGAACGGCTATGCCGGAACGGGCAAGACAAGTGCGGTGGCTTCGATCATACGCACACTCTCCGGGTTGAAAATCAAGACTGTCCTGCTGGCTCCCACCGGGAGGGCTGCAAAGGTGCTCTCAGGCTATGCCGGGCGCAGTGCAAGTACCGTACACAAGCATATCTATCATCAGAAAGCGGTTTCCGGGGACGGATTCGGAGAGTTTTCGCTGAATCAGAACAAGGACAGGGACACGCTTTTCGTGGTGGACGAGGTGTCGTTGATAGGCATAGACTCATCCGCAAACAACGCCACGGCAGCTTTCGGAACGGGTAATCTGCTCGAAG
>JBJEJT010000112.1:0-4027 GCA_051878255.1 Candidatus Cryptobacteroides sp.
TTTCTCGGTCTTGATATAGAAACGGGGCATACCCACCACGGCACTCGTAATTTTGATGCCGAGAATTTCCTCCGCATCGTCAATCGCCTGCCGCAGTTGTCCAGCCACTTTCAGTTCGTTGAGGATGCGGCTGCTTTTCATCCCGTTGGCAGGTGTCTCCTTGTAATAGACCAGCCTCGTGTCGGTCCCGTCCTGCAGAGCCACTGCGAGGGCGGTCTTGTATGTGCCAAGGTCAATGGCAACTATGTATTTCTCATCCATATCTTTAGGCTTTTGTTTTCATTTCGCTGCAAACTATCTGGGAGTCGAACCTCAGGTCCACCTTGACATAGCCCTTGTCCATAGGCAGTATCATCCTGTAGTATTTGTCCATCTTCCCGAACTTCTCCACGAAGCTGTCCGGCTGCCCGAACAGGAACTTCTCCTTCCCGGTTGCTGGAATGAGGGTGATCTCCCCGTTCCTGTCCACGTGTATCTGGGTTATGCGTCTGTCCCAGCCCGTTTGTCTCATATATCCCACCATAGCCACGACCCTCATCATCCAGTCCTTGCCTGCTCCATCCTCCAGCATACCCTTGAAGCCCCTCGGCGGATTTACCGGAAAATCCCCGTCAATTATCGGCACCATAGAGGTGTAACTCCGCTGGAGAGGGAAAATGAATCCGTCCTCATCGGCATACCATCCGTTGGATGCTGTCTGGAACCTTGCCACCGGGGTGCGCTGGGTCACTTCCAGATTGAGCAGTCCGTCCGGGCTGAGGTACGCCTCGCAGCGCAGCACCGCGCTCTTGAGTGTCACTGCCTTTTCTATTACGTCAAGCTTGAGTTCACTCACGGGGACCCCCTCCACCTTGCCGTAGCCTTTCCTGACATAGTCCTCCACGTCCTTTCCCGTCACGAAGTGGTTTTCAGTGCTGTCCTTTATCGTCACGGATATGCCCCTGCACGGTATCTTCTCGTGCCTTTCCCTGCCCAGGACGAGGAAAACAGCCGTGGACGACAGCGCGAGCAACGCCGTCACACCGAGCAAAATCCTGTAAATGACTTTCTTCATCTGGCTTCAAGCATACTTTTTATCTCCGGTATGTATCTGTCTATGTTGCCTGCCCCGAAAGTAATGAGCGTATCTATCTTCTCTTCCCGCAGGTAATCCATCAGTTCCTCCTTTCTGAGCAGCACTTTCTCCGGGGCTGTGACCTTGTCGAAAATCAGTTCCGAACTCACTCCCGGTATTGGTTCCTCGCGTGCCGGGTAGATGTCCAGCAGTATGAGCTTGTCCACTCCGCTGAGCGCCCGTGCAAATTCTTCGGCAAAGTCACGTGTGCGGGTGTAGAGGTGCGGCTGGAAAACGGCTGTGAGCCTGTGGTGCGGGAAGATGTCTCTCATCGAACTGATTGCGGTGCTGATTTCATTAGGATGATGGGCGTAGTCGTCGATATAGGCGAGCCCGGGACGGTTCAACTGTATGTCGAAACGTCTTCTTACCCCCTGGAATGTCGCCAATGCGGCTTTGACAGCCATAGGTTCGAGTCCATAACAGAGGGCGATTGCGGAAGCAGCCACGGCGTTCTCCACGTTTACCCATCCCGGGACCCCGACCCGGCAGTCCCCGATCACTCCGCCCGGATGGCAGAGGTCGAAAGTGAAGTAACCGCATCCGTCCACCCTGATGCGAGATGCGTGGAAATCCGCCTCCGGATTGTCATAGGCATAACTCATAAGTCTTGCCCCCGTGTCCGCTGCGCAAACCGGCAGACCTGCTTTGGCAATCACGGTCCCTGTCGTCAGGGAGGCGAACTTGCGGAACGACTCCTGCACGTGGCTGAGGTCTCCATAGATGTCCAGATGGTCCGCATCCATAGCCGTGATCACCGAAATCTCAGGCGTGAGCTGATGGAAAGAACGGTCGAACTCGTCGGCTTCCACCACGACGGCAGGGGAGTGGCTCATAAGCAGGTTGCTGTCGTAGTTTTTGGATATGCCTCCCAGGAATGCCGAACAGCCCTCTCCACTTGCAGTGAAGATGTGTGCCAGAAGAGTGCTGGTGGTCGTTTTCCCGTGGGTGCCTGAAACTGCGAGACAGCGCTGCCCGTCCATACGGGTGAGTTCGCCCAGTACCTGTGCCCTTTTCAGCAGCCTGTAGCCCTTCTGTTTCACCTGTACGAGTTCCTGCAGGTCGGAGGGGATGGCAGGGGTATAGACCACGAGGGTCTTCTCCACATCGGCAGGTATGAGGTCCGGACGGTCTTCATAATGCACTTCTATCCCCTCGGACTCGAGGGCAGCAGTGAGTTCGGACGGGGTCCTGTCATAGCCCCCGACCCTGTAACCCTTGAATTTGTAATACCTTGCGATGGCAGACATCCCTATGCCGCCTATGCCTATGAAATATATGTTCTCGTAACTCATTTGCCTGTAACTGAATAGATTTCCCCGACTATTGCCTCTGCCGCACCTGGCAGCGCCAAGGCGAGGCTGTTCCTTTCCATTTCCCTTATCGTGGCTTCATCGGACAGGAGCGCCGCCGCCAAAGCCATCAGTTGCTGCGGTGCATCAGCATCTTTCACTATCTTTCCTGCCCCCCGGTTCACGAGTGCCATAGCGTTATGGGTCTGATGGTCTTCGGTCACATTGGGAGAGGGTACGAATATGGCAGCCTTCCCGCAGGCGCATATCTCCGAAACCGAACTTGCCCCCGAGCGTGAGACCAGCAGGTCCGCAGCCGCATAGGCGAGGTCCATCCTCCCTATGAAAGCAGTGTGGTGTATGAAAGCCGCCTCCTTCCTCCCTGCCATAAAACCGTCCACCTCTTTCTCGTAGTAGCGTCCGCACTGCCAGAGCACGTCGAAGTCCCCACCTCCCGGACAACCGTCCGAGACCCATTTCATCACGGACTTGTTCAAGGTGCCGCTGCCAAGGCTTCCCCCTATTATGAGCAGATGTTTGCGCTCCGGAGCCAATCCGTAGAAGCCTACGCCCTCGGCTTTCTGCCCCGCCGTGGCTGGTTTCATACTTTCCCTTATCGGATTGCCGGTCATCACGATCCTGTCGGCAGGGAAGAACCTTTCCATCCCTCCGTATGCCACGCAGATTTTCTTCGCCCTCCTGCCCAGAATCCTGTTGGTAAGACCCGCAAACCCGTTCTGCTCCTGGATGAGTGTGGGCACCCCGCATCTCTGGGCAGCCCATAGCAGGGGAGCGCTTGCATATCCGCCCACCCCCACGGCGATGTCCGGCTTGAATTCCCTTATGATTTTCTTTGCCATCCCTATGCTCTTGAGCACCTTGAAAGGCAGTGCGAGGTTGTCTGCGGAGAGGCTGCGCTTCAGCCCGGCGATGGGCAGGGCCTGTATCCTGTAGCCGGCGGCAGGCACTTTCTCCATCTCCATCCTGCCCTCAGCGCCCACAAAGAGGATTTCCGTTTCCGGATTTTCCCTTTTCAACGCATCCGCAATGGACAGGGCCGGGAAGATATGTCCTCCCGTCCCTCCACCGCTTATCAGAACTCTCAGTCTATTCTTCATTTTCTTCAGTCGTTTCGTTCAACCGTCCTCTTTCGATGTCCGCCTGCCTCTCTTCTTGCGATGTGGCTTCCCACGACATCTTGCTCATCGAGAGTATCACTCCGAAAGCCAGGCAGAAGCACAGGAAAGCGCTGGCGCCGTGGCTGATGATGGGCAGCGTCTGTCCGGTAAGCGGACCCATATCGAGATTGATGGCAATATGCATAAAAGCCTGGCTGGTGATGAGTATGATCAGCCCCGCAACGGAGGTCCGTGCAAAGATGTCCGGACAGTTCCTCGTTATCAGCACCCCTCTGGCTATCAGGCTGAGGTAGAGAAGTATTATCACCACCCCGCCGAAGAGACCGGTTTCCTCGAGTATGTAGCAGTAGATGAAGTCGCCGTACATTACCGGCACCACATATTTCTGGGTGCTGCCTCCTACCCCTTTCTTGAAAAGTCCCCCCTCGTGGATGGCTATCTTCGCGGAATAGGGTTGCTGGATTTTCTTCATCTTCTTCTTG
>JBJEJT010000113.1:0-4023 GCA_051878255.1 Candidatus Cryptobacteroides sp.
AATGAAGAAATGCGGTTGTATGAGAAATCCACGGATGCAATCGTATATTTCGACTTGGCGTTGAATATATCTGGGAAAACGGTGATATAGTTGTCCGCGAATGAAAGGGTTTCCGTCTCTGAATTGTAGCCGCAAAAGAAGCCGTCCGCCGTGGAGGGAATCTCAGTAAGTTGGTTGTCGTTGAGATACAATTTCACAATCAGCACTTCCTTGCCGAAAGGATGCAGGATTGAAATGTTGTTGCTCTGGAGGTCCAACAGGCTGAGTTTGACCATCTTGTTGAGATGCTCATATTCGGGAATCTCCACAAGGTTGTTGAAGCCGAGATACAGGAGCTGGATCTTCTTGCCTGCCTCCGAATCGGCAAGCCTGGTCCAGTCTTCCTTGAGTTGCTCCGCACCGATGCCCTTATTCCTGGAAAGATTCACCTGCACCAATTCGGGAAGTGAGCCGAGCATATCCATAGGCAGGGCAGTGAGTTTGGGACAGTTGTAGATTTCAACGTCCGTCAGGTTCTTCAGGTTGCTCCAGCTCCAAGTGTCTTTCTCCGGATAAAATTCGGAATCGGGACTTACCTCGGTCCAGAATCCGTCAAACTCTATGGGAGAATTGGCAATGTAAAACTGTTGGAGGGATGTCAGACGCATCACGGCACTTGAGATTGCAGTAATGCCATTGGTGAGCACGCCCGTGGAGACATCTCCTTTCAAATTGATGCGGTTGTTCAGAACGGGAGTCAATGAAGGATTATCATTGATGGACGCCTGGAACTCGGGAGAAAGAGACGACCTCGTATCATAGGACAGGAAGCGGCTGTCATAATCCATACGTATCTCTTTCATCTGCGCATCAGACATATCTGCCCTGAAAAGGGTCTCCAACTGGCCGCCGTAGGACTCGTCGTGTGTTCCGAGAGAAAGAATCTGGAGTTTTGTCAATTGCCCGATTGCGTCAGGCACCACACCCTTGGCACCGAAGCCCGAAACGGAAAGAATGTTCACACGGCCGTCGTCGTCGAGGGATACACCGGGCTGCTCGCCCCACAAATCTATGTCCTTGTTGAAATTCCAGTTGCATCCAACGGGCAGGGCCTCTCCGTAGTAACTCCACTGCGGACCACCGAGAGCCTCCCAGATTTCTTTCAAGGCGACATAGTCCTTCAGGGCCTCGCTCAGTTCTTCAAAACGGACGGACACTTCTGCCTGTGTCAGGGCGTTGTCCTTGATTACGAACTCAGGGCTGTCCGAGTTTGCGGCACCGAGGAGGGTCTTGCCCTTCTTGTCGGAATAGCAGGTGAATGAGCTTACCTTATATCTGCCTGCATCAACCCACAAGGTGCTGTCACACTCGGCGTACGAGGTTTTCCTGCCTGAGCCCTCCAAGTAAGTCTCGATATAAGACACGGGCAGTTTCTGCAACGACGAGATGCTGCCGTTGTCCAGATTGGTGAGGTTCAGGGTGATGGAACGGATCTTGGAAAAGGGGAAATCGACCGCATCTGCCTTCGTAAGGTCAGGCAGATCTTTCAGAAGGCGGAATTCCACCTTTCCGCGACCGGCGGCATTGACCGTAAGGTCACAAACCTTGAATCCGTCCCGGATGACCCGGAATTGCTTTAATTCTTCCTGCACCGTGCCCGTGTAGAGCAGGTCATCGACACTGTCGTAAAGATTATATCCGAACACCTCGTAATCACCGGCAACCAATTTCAGTTTGTCGCTCCGCAGGCCGTACTCCGCATTCTCGGCATTATAGGAATTGAGGACGAGAGTCTGCTCAATCGCCATACCGTTCTCACTGCGGAGTTGCACCTGGATTTTGCAGGCATCAGCCAGCAGAGACAGCTGATCGACGGTAGCCTTCGTATATGAGTCGGCCTTGAACAGTCTGAACTGCACATAGCCGTACCCCTGGCCCCCGTCAATCTCATTTTTCGCACAGGATGCCGCAATGAATGATGACAACAGCACGAAAAATGCAACCGGAAACCATTTAGGCAGTGACTTTATCATCTCCATAATTCTTTTTTTTATTTCCGGATATTGAGTTTCAATAATTTATCTTCAACTCCGTCCTTGCTCCTGAAAAGCACATACACGAAGTATCTGTCGGAAGGCAGCGAGAGCACATTTGTATAATACATATACCAGTCATCCCACAAGCCGGCATAAGAGCCTGTCTTCACGTTCATCATCTCCTTGTCCTCCTGCCAGTTGCTGTCATATATACAGTAACCCCTGAAGACAGTTTCAGCCCCGCTGTCGGTAAATGAACCGAGGGAACTCTCCCTGTACATAGGGAAGATGATGACCGAGGTGCCGGCATTTATCCACGCCTCGTAAGCCCTTGTCAGTCTCGGATAGGACTCAGGCATACCATCGTTCAGATAACAGTTTGCGTCTTCTATCAGTTTGCTGCCTTCCTCCGTATCCTTCGTATGCACCTTGTAGCCGTGGAGACGGTTCCAGTTTTTCACTCCGTCACGCATATCCAGTTCAATCTTTTCAGGATCACATTGGATGAACTCGGCAAGAATCATTTTCTCGAGACTGTGTTTTACCTTCTGGTAATTTCCCCCGGCTTCCACCTGTCCGAGCACGGATTCATACAGTCCTTCGGGGACAGCCAGCATACAGGCGGTGCGGAGTTCGGTGGAGGGCTCGGCGGTAACGTGCACAATCCGTGCATCTTCGGCAGAAAGCGTGGCGTGTATCCAGGGATTCTCATTAAGGACGATGTCACCCTTGAAGTCGGACTCGAAACTTACGAAATGGAATTTGTCATTGAGGGCGATGACCTGGAGTTCTGCGTAATCGCTGAAATAATAGAACGACCCCGCCTTTTCATTTCCATCCTTGTCGTAAACTCCGCCGGCAGGAGAACCTCCACGGAATTTGACGCCGTCCGGGTACACTACAGCCTGATATAGATCATTCTCATACCACATCGAACCGTCGGAGGAATTGACTCTGATGAAAGTGTTGTCTATACCTTTGTAGATTATCGGATATTCCTTGATGAGTTTCCCGTCCACAGTCTTGATCTTCAACGAGATGCCATCCTCGACCGAAATGGGTTTCGTAAGGTGTGCCTCCCGGATCCGTGCCTCGAAATCGCGCTCGACAAGAGCCTTGCCTACCACGCTCGAAGAAAACTCGACCTGGACAGGAAGTTCGGAAATGAACTCGAAATTGGTTTTTATCACGTATTCCGTAAAATCATCGAAAGTGATGTCGATGCTCTCCACGATATTCTGTCCTGCATCCTTCAAAATGCACAGATGCTCCCTTGCCGTCCTGGTGATCGTGAGTATTCCCTCCGTATATTGGCCCATCTTGAGGCTGATGACAGTCTTTTCATCTTCAAAGGTCTGCCCGTTTTCTGAGATTTCAAGTTGCACCTGCACATCGCCGGCAAGGCCCGAAATGTCATAAACTTTCATCCCATTGTCCACAAAACGCACCCAGGGTGCGGAAGATTGCAGCATCCAGGGCATTTCCGCGTGGAACTCGAGCGTGTATTCACCACTGCCTGAGATGGTGGTTTCCATCATCTGGGGAAAGGTGGGTTTGGCACCGTCCGGTCCTTTTTCACAAGACAGAAAAAGAACCAATGCGGCAAAAAACATCAAACATCTGCATTTCATATTCTTATCATTCAAAAGGTACACCATCTATTTTCAAGGCTTCAAACTCTTCATCGCTTATCCATCTCAGAATGGACGCAAACACGCCGACGGTTCCGACGCCATCAACCCTGAGATTCATATAAAGTATCGCAAACTTCTCAAAAGTATTGTAATATGAAGGATAGGCAAGGGGGGATGTAAGCAATATGTTGCCGTCCCCGTAAATGGTACCGAAAGCCTCTCCCGTACTTGCAAACACCTGCTCGGGACACTCGATTGAAGGATTGAGCAAATCATCCGTCTGCAAGTCCATCTCTATGTCATATCCGGAGTATATGAAGTTCCTGAGAACCACCGTCCCGTCCTCCCCCGCTTCGGTCATAATCAGTTTCTGG
>JBJEJT010000114.1:0-4022 GCA_051878255.1 Candidatus Cryptobacteroides sp.
CTTTGTGTCTCAGACGCACAAAAAATGCAAATCAACCGGGATTTTACGTTGAGCCTTGAATTCGTGGGAGATGTTGGTGAAAAAATCCAGTTTCAGATTGTTTAGGTCTTCCATCCTCTGTCTCCGGTCCCTTTCCTCCTCCCATTTCGCGTGCATTTTGAAGCGGGAGCGTACAAGCGCGAAGACAAGGGTGACTACGGAGAGCAATGCCAGCAGATAGCCCAGGTATGCGGCAGGCGTCTTCCACCACGGCGGCCGTATGATGATTTCCATTTCCCCCTCATTGCCGCAGGCCACCCCGTCCGCATTGAAACCCTTGACCACAAAACGGTATTTGCCGTGGGAGAGATTGTTGTAGCGTGCAAAATTGGCCCCTCCTGTCGTCGTGTGCCAGATTTCGTCATAGCCCTCGAGCTTGTAGTGGAAAGTGTGGGCGGAAGAAGAGACATAATAAGGAATTGAAAACCACAGGCAGATGTTGTTGCTGTCGTATGAAAGTTTTATGCTCTTGCATCCCGGTGTCCCGTACAGGCTCAGGAACGCATTTCCGTGACAGTCAGAGTCTATGATTCAGACAAGCAGCCTTTGCCCGGAACCGCCGTGGTACAGGTCGGGACCAGTTATGGCGACATCACCGATGCGGACGGTGTGACTGTCCTGTCTGTGCCGCCCGAATGTGAACTGGAGATTTCGTCCCTGGGATGGAAAACCTGCAAGGTGAGCGTGGCCGGCCGGGAGTTGATAAACGTTTTGCTCGAACCTGAAACTATGACCCTGGACGATGTTGTCGTCATCGGTTTCGGAGTGCAGAAAAAGGAAACTGTTACCGGTGCAATAAGCCAGGTAACGGGAGACAATATCATCAAATCCCCGGTAAGCAATATTTCGAATGCCCTTGTGGGGCGCATTTCAGGACTGTCATCAGTGCAGCAGTCGGGCGAGGCCGGTTTTGACCAGACGACCATCCGTATCAGGGGTGTGGGAACATATAACGGAGACCAGAATCCCCTTGTGGTGATTGACGGGGTAGTCCGGGATATGGATTCCTTCAATATGCTGAACCCGGAGGATGTACAGGGCATAAATGTGCTCAAGGACGCATCGGCCACTGCCGTATATGGTGTCCGCGGTGCGAATGGTGTGCTCATCGTGACCACCCGTAGGGGCGACGAAGGCCGTCCGAAGGTCTCTCTTTCCGCCAATGTCGGATTCACCACCCCGACAACTCTGGTATCCTTTGTGGATTCCTACAATTACGCCCTCCTGAGGAACGAGGCTCTCACCAATGACGGTAAAGCCGGGTCTTCCAAATACTTCACTGAGGAAGAACTCTGGAAACTGAGCCATTCGAAGGACTATACTCCCGAGGAAGTGGCATCTATGACCTTCCTGAGCCCGGAACAGAAGCAGGCCCTGCTTGACAGCCCTGCCTATTTCTACGGAAGCAACGACTATATGTCCCAGATTTTCGGCTCCCAGCTTGCCCCTCAGCAGAAATACAACCTGAGCATCTCGGGAGGCACGAAGGATGTCGGCTATTTCGTTTCAGTGGGCTATATGAACCAGAAGAGCCTAACCAACGACTTCGGCTATAAGGACAGTGCTGCCAATTCCGGAAGCAACAGATTGAATTTCAGGAGCAACTTCGATTTCAAGATGATAAAATACACTGAAATCAAGCTTTCCCTTTCGGGACAGATGCGTGAGTCCTCATCCTTCACTTCGGCGGAAGGCAGTACCTCGCTCGGGTCGAAATACAAGGATCTGCTGCTCAATATTTACGAGGCTCCGCCTTTCTCCTCCGACGGCATAATTGACGGCAAGCTCATCGACGGCTATGCAAATGATGGAATGATGAGCTCGGACAAGAAAGCCTGGGGCAAGTCTCCTATAGCCTATATGCTGGAAAAGTCCAAGTCGAAGATCAGCCAGTCTTCCCTCAACACGTCTCTCAACATAGTTCACAAGATGGACTATCTCCTGCCTGGACTTGCGCTCAGGGCTGCTGTCTCCTATGACCATTATTTCTCCAAGACCATTCTGGTCTCTTCCGACATTCCGACCTACAGGTTCATCAGAAATCCGGAAAACCCTGCCGAACTTCTCTTTTTCGGAGGGGATGCCAAGGCCAAGTCCTATACTGAGGTCTCAGGAAGCAAGAACCGCAAGTTTTATATGGAATACGGCATAAGCTACGACGGCACATTCGGGGACCACAATGTCAGTGCGATGGCTCTGGTAAATGGAGAGAGATACACTGCCAACGGTCTGACCTACAATATTCCACGTGGATATTACGGAATAGTAGGAAGGGCAACCTACTCCTACGGGGCAAGATACTTCGTGGAATTCAATATGGGTTACAACGGTTCCGAGAACTTCGCCCCGGGCTTGCGCTTCGGATTCTTCCCGGCGGTTTCGGCCGGCTGGGCCCTTACCAATGAACCTTTCTGGCCCAAGAACGACATACTTACCTGGTTCAAGGTTAGGGCTTCATACGGACAGACCGGAAACAGTGCCATAGGCGGCAACCGTTTCCTGTATCTCCCGGGCACCTGGGGCAGCCATTCCTATGGAACCCCGATGGAAGGCTATTCCTTCGGCTCTTCAAACGGAAGTACTCTGAATCCGGAGTTCAATGGAAAGTATGAGATGTCCACGGGCAATCCGGATGTCACCTGGGAAAAGAAGAACTCCTACAATCTGGGATTTGACACGAAATTCTTCAAGGACCAGCTGTCGGTTTCCGCTGACCTTTTCAAGGAGTACAGGAACAGCATTCTGACAAAACTGGAGACCGTGTCGGCCCTGGTGGGAATGGATGCTTCCGTCCTGCCTCCGGTCAATGTCGGGGAAATGTCCAACAAGGGATTCGAGGTGGAAGTTTCTTATGACACCGTGTTCGGAAGGGATTTCGTTTTCCATATCGGAGGCAATTTCTCCTATGCCGTCAACAAAATCGAATATATGGCTGAACCGGAATATATGTATGAGTGGATGAATACCACCGGCTTTGCCTACGGCCAGTACAAGGCCCTCCGGAATGAAGGTTTCTACAACACAGCTGAGGAAGTGGCCAACCACCCGTGGAATGACATCGATGCCAACAAGGCGCAGGGAGGAGACCTCAGGATTGTGGACATCAACGGAGACGGTCTCATAGACTCCAAGGACTATGTGCCTTACGGATTCTCCAATGTTCCGCGCACCACTTTCAGCGCCGACCTGAGCCTGAGCTGGAAAGGCTTTTCCATATCCCTGCTCTTCACAGGCTCCGCACAGGGCTCCTTCGCAATGTCGGACTATCTCATCGTGCCTTTCTCCCAGGACCAGAGTACCCCACTCTCCTATATGGAAGGACGCTGGACCCCGCAGAAATATGCCACAGGAGAAACCATCACCTATCCGCGTATGTCCGTCAACACGGCCACCAGCCAGAACAATGCCTCCAACTCGTTCTGGATAAGGTCCACTGACCATATAAAGCTCAAGAACATAGAGCTGTCCTATAATTTTGCCGCGCTCAAGGCCCTCAAAAGGAGCAAGATAAGCGGATTGAGAATTTTCTTCAATGCCAACAATCTCGCAACCTGGGGCGCATCCGGCCTGATAGACGGAATCGACCCGGAGCTGACCAATGACAGCAACTCCACAAGGGGACTCATCTATCCTCTGACCAGAGCCTACAATTTCGGTGTAAACATAGAATTTTAGGAGGAAGTCATATGAAAAAGATATTGAATGCCATAAAGATTGTTGCCGTTTCATTGTGCTTTGTGCAGTGCTCGGATTTCTTTCTGAAGACGCCTCCTGTGACGGGAATGACCGTGGACGAGGTCTTCAGTTCCTACAAGAATGCGGAAGGGGCTATAGCCGAAGCCTATGCCACCATACTCTCTTCCGGACTTCCGGTTTATTCCTGGAATGCACCGTATCTGCCTTATGAGGCCACCGAGGCCATAATGGGCGGTGAAGACGTATGTGCAATCACCTGGGGCTATATGGACAAGCTCTGTATGTCC
>JBJEJT010000115.1:0-4016 GCA_051878255.1 Candidatus Cryptobacteroides sp.
CCTAAACCTGAGATTGTTCCCCTTTGGGGAAGCAGGAGAAGTTATTTAATCTCAACTTCTGCACCTGCCTCTTCAAGGGCAGCCTTCAAGTCCTCAGCCTCAGCCTTGTTGGCTTTCTCTTTGATAGCTGTAGGAGCCTTGTCCACGAGTTCCTTAGCCTCTTTCAGACCAAGACCTGTCTTCTCGCGAACGACCTTGATTACACCAAGTTTAGCCTGGCCTGCGCTCTTGAGGATTACGTCGAACTCAGTCTGCTCAGCTGGAGCAGCCTCGCCTGCTGCCGCAGGACCTGCTGCCACTGCAACTGCTGCAGCTGCAGGCTCGATACCATACTCATCCTTGAGAACATTAGCGAGTTCCTGAACTTCTTTCACAGTAAGGTTTACCAACTCTTCTGCGAGTGCTTTAATGTCTGCCATAATTATTGTTTTTTTTAGAATTGTTATTGATTTACTCGTTTGATTTTTTCTCTTCGATTGCCTTTACGAGGCCGGCGACAGTATTGCCGGAAGCATTCTGGAGAGCTGAAATGACGTTCCTTGCAGGAGCCTGGAGAAGAGCCACGATATCTGCGATGAGTTCTTCCCTGGACTTGATGTTGCAAAGCTCATTGAGCTTGTCAGCACCGAGGAATGCACATTCCTGAACATAGGCACCCTTGAGCGCCGGCTTCTCGGAACCGGCATCTGCATACTTCTTGATGAGTTTTGCAGGTGCGTTAGGTGTAGCACAGTACATAATGGCTGTAGGACCTTCGAGAGCCGGATAAAGCTCCTTGATACCATCGCCAAATGATTCTGTCGCCTTGATGAAGAGAGTGTTCTTTACAACAGTGAGCTTGATGTCCTGTTTGAAGCACTCGCGACGGAGATTTGATGTCTGCTCAGCATTAAGCCCGGAAATGTCCGTGATATAGAAGTTGGGAGTTTCCTGGAGCTGTGCTGAAATTGCGTCAATTACTTCGACTTTCTTTTCCTTTCTCATAATTGTTTTCCTTTATTCAGCACTGCCGATTGTTTTGATATCTACGTGAATGCCAGGGCTCATTGTAGAGCAGATTGAAATTGCCTTGAGATATGTGCCCTTGAGGGTGGCTGGTTTCAGTTTGAGGATGGCTGAGATAAGCTCATTGGCATTTCCGAGAATGTTCTCGGCAGGGAATGAAACTTTTCCGATAGCCGCGTGAACGATACCGGTCTTATCAACTTTGAAGTCGATTTTACCAGCTTTCACTTCCTTGACTGCGTTTGCCACGTCCATAGTCACAGTACCGGTCTTAGGGTTAGGCATCAGTCCGCGGGGACCGAGAATACGTCCGATCGTACCGACTTTCGCCATCACTGAAGGAGTACAGATGATGACATCCACATCTGTCCATCCGCCCTTGATCTTGTCGATATACTCGTCGAGACCTACATAGTCTGCACCAGCCTCTTTCGCCTCGTTCTCCTTGTCAGGAGTACAGAGCACGAGCACGCGCTTTGTCTTACCTGTCCCGAACGGGAGAGTGACGACGCCACGGATCATCTGATTGGCCTTTCTCGGATCGACGCCGAGGTTCACGTGAAGTTCCACTGAAGCATCAAACTTTGTGAAAGACACCTCTTTCACGAGCTGGCAAGCCTCAGCAAGCTTATACATTTTGGCCGAATCAACCTTGGCCACAACCGTTTTCTGGTTTTTCGTAAGTTTACCCATAGCTTGTCAAAATTATTTGATACCTGCAGGCTTCTCGCCGCCTTCAACTTTGATACCCATACTTCTTGCTGTTCCAGCGACCATAGACATTGCGGACTCGAGAGTAAAGCAGTTGAGGTCCGGCATCTTGGTCTCAGCAATGGTCTTCACCTGATCCCAGGTGATGGTGGCGACCTTCTTCCTGTTAGGCTCCGCAGATGCAGTCTGAATCTTTGCAGCTTCCTTCAACTGGATCGCCACAGGCGGCTGCTTCACTTCGAAAGTGAAGGACTTGTCGCTGTAAACTGTGATGACAACAGGAAGAATCTTACCTGCACTTTCCTGGGTGCGGGCATTGAACTGCTTGCAGAAATCCATTATGTTCAGTCCCTTGGAACCGAGTGCCGGTCCTACTGGAGGGGACGGATTAGCTGCGGCGGCCTTGATCTGGAGTTTGATAAATCCAGTAATTTCTTTTGCCATAATAAATGATTATTCTTTAGTTACCTGGGTAAAATTGAGTTCGAGCAGAGTCTTTCTGCCGAAAATCATAACCACTACCTTGAGTTTGCTCCTGTCCTCCACGATTTCTTCGACCGTGCCGTCGAAACCGTTGAAAGGACCGTCAGTAATCTTGACTGCATCGCCGACCCTATAATCAACAAGAGTCTCGACCTCCGCACCGGCTTTCTCATCCTGTACACCAAGCAGCCTCCTCACCTCGTCATCACGAAGAGGAATCGGAAGCTTCTCCTCCTGCACGCGGACCTTGCCGTCCTTTCCGGTTTCACGCCTGGTTTCGCGCTTTTCGGTAAGGAATCCGGACATATGGGGAACCTCGTTGCGGATGATGTACTGCAATTCTCCGGTGAGCTCAGCCTCAATCAGGACATAGCCAGGGAAGTAGAGCCTTTCTGTGCAGACTCTCTTGCCATTGCGGATCTGATACACCTTCTCGGTCGGAACGAGAACCTGGTTCACATAGTCCTTGAGACCGAATCTCTCGATCTCTTTCTCAAGGTACTCTTTCGCCTTCTTCTCCTTTCCGCCCGCAGTTCTGAGGACATACCACTTCTTTGAATTCTCACTCATAACCGAAACAGGAATTAAAGAGTGTAGATAGCCTTCATCAGATACTGGAATGCAGTGTCCATTGCGAGGATGACGAGAGCAAAAATCACAGACGCAACCATCACGAGGAGGGCTGAGCTCTGCAATTTGTCCCACGATGGCCAGGAAACTTTCTTGGTCAGTTC
Source organism: Candidatus Cryptobacteroides sp. (assembly GCA_051878255.1). Lineage (GTDB taxonomy): Bacteria > Bacteroidota > Bacteroidia > Bacteroidales > UBA932 > Cryptobacteroides. The sequence goes on from JBJEJT010000115.1 coordinate 2,934, forward strand.
ATAGTACGACTCTTTGAAGTAATTAATGATTTTTTTCATCTTTACCGTTAATGGGCATCCTAAATTGGAAGCGGAAGCGGATGCCTGTTAAACTTTACCAAATCGTAACCTTTGATATTGGCAGGGGAAGCAGGATTCGAACCCACATCGACGGTTTTGGAGACCGCTGAACTACCCTTGTTCTATTCCCCTGTGAAAAGATGGGAGCAGACCCGAAAGCCTGCCTCCCATCATAAGATAAGGATCTTAGTCATTAACCTTGGTAATCTGACCTGCACCTACTGTACGTCCACCTTCGCGGATAGCGAAACGGAGACCTACGTTGAGCGCTACAGGGTAGATGAGATCAACGTTGATTGTAACGTTGTCACCAGGCATAACCACCTCTACACCCTCTGGAAGCTGAATCTCTCCGGTGATGTCGAGAGTACGGAGGAAGAACTGAGGACGATAGTGGTTGTGGAATGGAGTGTGACGACCACCTTCGTCTTTCTTCAGAACGTAAATCTCAGCTGTGAAGTGCTCGTGAGGATGGATGGTACCAGGCTTTGCAAGTACCTGACCTCTCTTGATTTCCTTCTTGTCGATACCACGGAGGAGGAGACCTACGTTGTCACCTGCTTCACCCTGGTCGAGGAGTTTGCGGAACATCTCGACACCTGTGATGACAGTCTTCTTAGGCTCTTCGCCAAGACCTACGATTTCAACTTCGTCACCTACGTGAACAACACCTGTCTCGATACGTCCTGTTGCAACAGTACCACGGCCTGTGATTGAGAAGATGTCCTCGATAGGCATAAGGAATGGTTTCTCATTGTCACGTGGAGGGATAGGAATGTACTCATCGACTGCGTCCATAAGTTCCATAACCTTTGCTTCGAACTGAGGGTCACCGTTGAGTGCACCGAGTGCAGAACCGCGGATAACCGGAGCGTTGTCGCCGTCGAAGCCGTAGAATGAAAGGAGGTCACGGATTTCCATCTCAACGAGGTCGAGCATTTCAGCATCGTCAACAAGGTCAACCTTGTTCATAAATACGACGATTCTTGGAACGTTTACCTGACGTGCAAGAAGGATGTGCTC
>JBJEJT010000116.1:0-3999 GCA_051878255.1 Candidatus Cryptobacteroides sp.
GGGCCTGCTCTGCGGACTGTCGGCCGTACTTCTGAAATTTCTCATAGAGTGGATACATTATGGGCTTACCTGCTGGTTCGGCGGGAATGATGCCTGGAACTATCTTTTCCTCATATACCCGGGTCTCGGTATGCTTGTGGCTATGCTGTTCGTGAGATATGCGGTGCGTGACGATATAAGCCACGGAGTTACCAAGGTGCTGCTTGCCGTTTCCAAGAACGAGTCCAAAATCCGTTCCCACAATATGTGGACCTCCATTCTGGCTAGTTCCGTGACGATAGGTGCCGGAGGTTCGGTGGGAGCCGAGGCGCCGATCGTATATACCGGTGCCGCGATCGGTTCCAACCTTGCACGCTATGCCGGACTCTCCTGGAAGAATGTCACCATACTCCTGGGTTGCGGTGCCGCAGGTGCGGTTGCCGGCATATTCAAGGCACCTCTGGCAGGGGTGCTCTTCACACTCGAGATTCTGCTTTTCAACATTTCGATGTCATCCATACTGCCGCTGCTCATTTCCACTGTCTCTGCAACGGTCGTATCCTACATCTTCCTCGGTTACGGGGCTGCATTCGAATGTGACCTCAGCCCTTTCTCGATGCACAACATCCCGTTCTACATAGTCCTTGGACTGTTCTGCGCAGCCTGTTCGGTATATTTTACCCGCACCACGCTGTGGCTGGAAGACAGAATCAAGTCCATCAGGTCTCCGTACCTCCGGTGGGGGCTTTCCGCGCTCGGTCTCGGACTCCTCATCTTCCTCTTTCCTCGTCTCTACGTCGAGGGCTACGGTACGCAGCGGGACCTGCTCGCCTGCAATGAAATCAACTATGACGGCGGCACTTTCCTCGCCCCCATCCTGCACTATCCCTGGGCAGTCCCGTTCTTCTTCCTCGTGGTCCTGGTCCTGAAAGTCTTCTCGATGTCCTTTACCAATGCCGGGGGAGGTGTGGGCGGTACTTTTGGTCCGACCCTCTTCATCGGCGCACTGGCAGGTTTCGTGGTGGCACGCATCATCAATCTCATAGCCGGAGCCTCGCCCTATTCGGTCCCGGAGCAGAATTTCGTGCTGGTGGGAATGGCTGGGCTGATGGCAGGGGTTATGCAGGCTCCTATGACTGCCATCTTCCTCATCGCGGAAATATCGGGCGGCTACGACCTCTTCATCCCTCTGATCATCACAGCCACCATTTCATTCGGGCTTACCCGTGTGTTCGAACCGTATTCCATCTACACGAAGCGTATTGCCAAAAGGGGTGAACTCCTTACCCACGACAGCGACCAGGCAGTGCTGACGCTATTGAAGGTCAATGATTTGATTGAAAAGGATTTCAATACCGTCCATATCGACGACACCTTCGGACAGTTGCTCGACACCGTTGCGGAGAGCAAGAGGAACATCTTCCCGGTGGTGGACAATTCGGGCAAGTTCCAGGGCTATGTGAAACTCGACGACATACGTCCGGATATGTTCAATACCTCATTGTATGCCACGAAACACGTCTTCAACTATATGCGAAGTTCCCATACCTATGTCTATGTGGACGAGAGGATGGAGAGCGTGATGGCGAAATTTGAAAAGACAGGGGCGTGGAACCTGCCTGTGGTGACCGAAGACAGGAAATATGTGGGCTATGTGTCCAAGTCCAAAATTTTCTCGGCATACCGCAGCCAACTTAAGGAAGTCTCTCACGAATAGCTTATGAAAGATTTATATATAAAGAGAATAGCCTCCATCCTGGGGATTCGCGATTGGCAGGTGGAGAATACCGTCCAACTCTTTGACGACGGGGCGACCGTGCCTTTCATCAGCCGTTACCGCAAGGAACGCACAGGTTCCTTGGATGAGGTGGCAGTTTCGCAGATCAAACATCTGTCCGAGGATTTCGAGAGGATGGAAAAGCGCAAGCAGACCATACTGGATACCATTTCTGCCGCAGGGGCGCTGACCGATGAACTGAAAAAGTCCATAGATGAATGTGTGGAGGAGAATGTTCTGGAAGACCTCTATCTTCCTTTCAAGCCAAAGCGCAGGACCAGGGCCACAGCTGCCCGTGAAGCCGGATATGAACCTCTGGCAGACCTCATTTGGACGGGACGCAGCAACGACCCTTCGCGTGATGCTTCCGGTTATGCCGACCCTGAGGCTGCACTTGCCGGTGCACGAGACATCATTGCCGAGCGAATCTCGGAAACTCCTGCCATAAGGGAGGCAATGCGTCAGATTTTCCGCACCCGCAGAATCGTTTCCCGGAAATCCCGCAACGCACCTGCCGACAAGGCTGACAAATACCGCAATTATTTCGACTATTCCGAGTCACTTGCCCACATAGCCCCGCACCGTCTGCTTGCCATACTCCGTGCCTGCGACGAAGGGGTGCTGTCCATAGGCTTGGACAGTGATGAGGAAAAGTGCTGCAAGAAAATCTATTACGAATACTGTCAGGAACACCGTTATCCGCCGAAGGCTGCCGCAGAACAGATTCAGACCGCAATAGAGGATGCTTTCGGACGTCTGTTGGAGCCGTCCATAAGCAGTGAGATCATACGGGAGGCAAAGCAGAAGGCAGATATGGAGTCCATACGCATTTTCGGGGACAACCTGCGCCAGCTCCTGCTTGCCGCACCGGTGGGTCAGAAACGCACGCTTGCCATAGACCCGGGTTTCAGGACAGGATGCAAGGTGGTGTGCCTGGATGCCGAGGGAAATCTTCTGCATCACGAAGCCATATTCCCACATCCTCCTGTGAACGACAAGGTCAAGGCTATTATGGCTGTCTCCGCTATGATTGCCCAATACGGCATCGAGGTCATCGCCATAGGTAACGGAACGGCTTCCCGCGAGACCGAGGAGTTCATCAAGAGGGTCCCGAAACCTGCCGGGATGAAGGTGTTCACGGTGAGTGAGGACGGGGCGTCCATCTATTCCGCATCCGAGGTCGCAAGGGAGGAATTTCCGGAATACGACGTCACGGTAAGGGGCGCGGTTTCCATCGGGCGCAGACTTATGGACCCGCTGGCGGAACTTGTGAAGATAGACCCGAAGTCCCTCGGGGTGGGGCAATATCAGTATGACGTGGACCAGACCCAGTTGAAGAACAAGTTGGACGATGTTGTGGAGTCTTGCGTGAACAGTGTGGGAGTGAACCTCAACACGGCTTCCCGGCATCTGCTTTCTTATGTGTCCGGAATCGGACCGGCTCTTGCCGAGAACATAGTGGAATACCGCCGGACCAACGGCGCATACACTTCCAGGAACCAGCTGTTGAAGGTCAAACGCCTTGGTGCATCTGCCTATCAGCAATGTGCCGGCTTCCTGCGTATCAGGGGAGCTGCCAATCCTCTGGACAATTCGGCTGTGCATCCGGAGTCCTATCACATAGTGGACAGGATGGCGGCATCACTCGGGGTGGGCACGGAGGCTCTCGTGGGCAACGCGGAGCTTTGCTCGAAGATACGGGCGGAGGATTTTGTGGAGAAGGATTTCGGGCTTCCGACCATAAATGACATACTCAAGGAACTTGTGAAACCTGGCAGGGACCCGCGCGAGGAGGCACGCGAGTTTGAATTTGCTTCTGATGTGCATACCATCGAGGACCTGAAACCGGGTATGAAACTTCCGGGGATAGTGACCAATATCACCGCTTTCGGAGCTTTCGTGGACATAGGAATCAAACAGAACGGACTCATCCACGTGTCGCAGATGAGCCTTGCGGGGCGCAGGGTGGACGACCCGTCCAAGGTGCTCAGACTGCACCAGCAGGTAATGGTAACTGTGGTATCGGTGGACCTTGACCGTCAGCGCATTGGACTGAGGCTTGTGCAATGATTCCTGGCGACAAGATGAAAAGTGTCAGTGCCTTGAGGCACTGACACTTTTCGTTTCATACGATAGGACTTTGCTTCATCTGTTTCGGGGAATCTTCAGAATGTGTCATCTTTGAAAACCCCGTTGGGTAAACTGCGGCAAACAGTTCGATACAACTTCTTCCTTTCTTATTG
>JBJEJT010000117.1:0-3978 GCA_051878255.1 Candidatus Cryptobacteroides sp.
GACCACTCTCGCCATCCACGCCATCGCACAGGCACAGAAGCAGGGCGGCATAGCTGCAATCATCGATGCTGAACACGCATTCGACCGCACCTATGCGAAGAATCTCGGGGTAAACCTCGATACTCTCCTGATTTCCCAGCCGGACAACGGAGAGCAGGCACTTGAAATTGCCGACAACCTCATCCGTTCCGGTGCAATCGACATCATAGTGATCGACTCGGTGGCAGCCCTTACCCCGAAAGCGGAAATCGAGGGCGAGATGGGTGACTCGAAGATGGGTTTGCAGGCAAGGCTTATGAGCCAGGCGCTGCGCAAGCTCACTGCGAACATCAGCAAGACCAACACCTGCTGTATCTTCATCAACCAGTTGCGTGACAAAATCGGCGTGATGTTCGGCAATCCGGAGACCACCACCGGAGGTAACGCACTCAAGTTCTACGCATCGGTGCGCGTGGACGTGCGCCGTACCACCCAAATCAAGGACGGAGACGAGGCTCTCGGAAACCGCACCAGGGTGAAAATCGTGAAGAACAAGATGGCTCCGCCTTTCAAGAAGGCCGAGTTCGACATAGTCTTCGGCGAGGGGATCTCACACGTGGGAGAGGTCATCGACCTTGCAGTCGAGTATGAAATCATCAAGAAAAGCGGTTCCTGGTTCAGTTATGGCGACTCCAAGCTCGCCCAGGGCAGGGAGGCTGTCAAGCAGCTTCTTTCCGACAATCAGGAACTCTGCGACGAAATCGAAGCAAAAATCCGGGAAGTCCTTGCGACAGTCCAGGATTAGACAATGATTCGGAGACGGATGGTGGCGGTCAATTTCCTATTGGTCGCCGCCATTTTGATAAAAGCCGTATGAAACAGACATTAGCCGTTATTCTTCTCGCTTTCGCAGCATCGGTATGTGCTGCCCAATCCCTTTCCCCCGGGAACAAGGCCCTGCTTGACAGTCTGGTCGTCAGATTCGACAGCCTGGATGTATATCAGACGCGCAAACTCGAGAAGATTCAGTCTGCCAAGGACAGGGCAGGGAGCCTCCAACACCCTGCCGGTTTGTTTCAGGCATATTTGGATGTAGCCACTGAATACAGATATTTCGATTCGGATTCCACCATAGCCTATATAGAAAAAGCCCGTGATCTCGCCTGGCGCAGTGGTGACAGGGAAGCCTGGACCAGAGCCGGAATCCAGTCCGCAAGGATGCTCATCGTGGTGGGGTATTATCAGGAAGCGATTGACCGTTTGGGCGAAATCGACAGGCGGGACATTTCAAAATCCATCCTGGGTGAGTACTACGAAGCGAAGTCGCTGCTCTATTATGAGTTATTCCATTTTGACGGTTCCCGCCTGGAATTCAGGGACAAATATGAGGAAGTCTATAAAAGTTATCTGGATTCGGTGGAAATGACAGTTCCAGCCGATTCGGAATACGGACTTCGTGCCAAGGAAAAGAAGGCATATTACGCAGGCGATTTTGAAACTGCGATGGAATCCAGTGAAAAGAGAATGGCAATTGCAGCCAAGGGAACCATTGCAGAGTCTTTTGTCTGGTTCGAGCGCAGTCTGATCTACAGGGATCTTGTCGATAGCATTGACGATAGCATTACCTGCCTTTTGAGGGCTGCCATCATAGACCTGGAAAACTCTAATCAGGACGTTGCCGCGTTTACCCTGTTGGTTTCCGTGCTGAGGGATGTCGTGGATGTAGGCATTCTCGACAAGATGTCCAAGTATTCCTATGACACAATGTTGAAATTCCGTTCCCGCACCCGCCGTCTCATCGGGACGGATATGGTCATTGAGACGGACGAGATTCTGCGCCAGCAACTTGTCAGACAGAAGCGTCAGCTCTCGTGGACCCTCGGAATGCTCTCAGTATTGTCTGTGATTCTTGTCGCTATGCTCTGCTACCTGTGGGTGCTCATCAGGAAAGGGCGCATTATGAACCGGCGTCTGGAGCAGTCCAACCATATTTCCAACAGTTATATAGCCAGTTTCTTTGAACTCTATTCATCCTATATAGACCGTCTGATTTCTTTCCGCAGCAGGGTGAATACCAGCCTCAGACGTGGAAACACGGCTTATGTGATTGAACTCACCAACCCGTCCAGGGATATTACCAACGATGAGTTGAAACATATGTATGACAGATTCGACACGGCTTTCCTTGACATCTTCCCGACCTTTGTCGAAGACATAAATTCAATGTTGAAGCCGGAATGTAGGTTTGAAGTCAGAGACCCCCGCAAACTCAACACGGAACTTCGGATATTCGCAATCATCAAGCTCGGGGTCACAGACAGTGCCCGTATCTCTGAACTCTTGCATTATTCCATAAAGACTGTCTATAACAAACGCTCGGGGATCAATTCAAAACTTGCCGTATCACGTGAAAAATTCGAGAAATTCTTCTCGGAAATCTGATTCCATACAAAAAACGACAAATATCCAATTTCCCTAAATCGATTTCGGGGTTATGGCTAAATGGTTTATTTACAAGTGATTACCCTTTCCCTAAATCCAAATTCGTTTCCCTTGAAAAATCGGGGAGAATAATCTATCGTCAAGTTTAATACTTTTGCAATGACACTTGAAAGTCTCAGGACATTTCCGGCGACTTTCAGAAAAACTAATAATTATGTCATTTGCAAAAGTTATGCAGACTTGTATCGCGGTTCTCGCCGCAATCCTGATTTCGGGTTGCGCGTCCCAGAATGAACTTCCTGTCAATCCATCGGTCTCAGCCCCGTCGCGGGTTATGCTCAAGGAAACAGTGAACGTCTATCTCAAGGGAGTGAACTCAGGTACCGCATTCACCGTGGATTTCGGTGACGGTACCGTGATTGACGCCGTTGCTCCCTCTCCGGCGACTCACGCCTATACTGAGGGCAGTGATTATACGCTTACGGTCTCATCCTCAGTCCTGGATGAGAACTATGTTTCAAAATTGCGTTGTTACCCACTTGAGGCACTGTCCTCCGCACAGAAGAATTTCAGGGACTCCTCCTACAAGAAAGTATGGGTGATGACCCACCGTGCCCATACCACCGACCCAACCATTCCGGAAAACTCCATTTCGGCAGTGAAAGCGTCGATTGCAGCCGGAGCCGAGGCAGTGGAATGCGACACGCACAGGACCAAGGATGGTAAGATCGTGATCTGCCACGACCAGTCAATCAACAGGACGACCACGGGGACTGGAGACATCACCGCCCTGACCCTCGCCGAGATCCGTTCCTACAAGCTTTTGGACAGGAACGGGAATCCGACAAATGAAGTGATGCCCACCCTGGAAGAGTTCCTCGAGGCTTGCAGGGGAAAAATCTATGTGGACCTCGACTATTCTCCACGCACTGCCTCCACGGCTGAAGTGATGGATGTGGTGGTCCGTATGGGTATGTTGGAGCAGGTGTGGTTTTACTGCAACTCCGTGGAAAAATGCAAGGAGGTCCTTGCCATTGCCCCGAATGCGCACCCGTACTGCTGGGCGACGCAATACTCTCCACTGACGAACCTGGACGGGAACTATTTCGTCCAGTATTGCTATGCTACGGACGGCACAAGCACTTCTATAGGTTCCGCAATCAGGGACGGGATGCTGTGTTCAGTATGTTTTCTGTCAGTCCTGGATGGTCAGATCCCGGAATATCAGATTAACAGCACCCAACTGGATGATCTTCTGGGCATTTATCCTGATGTGAAGATGATAATGACAGATGCTCCGGCGGAACTCATTTCAGCCCTGGACTCCCGTGGCCGCAGGTAGATTCAAAGACATAAAACACTAAAGCTATGTCATATAAATTATTCAGCAGACTGTTGTCGTCAGCCGTAGCCTTTCTTGTAGGATTTACGGTCTCGGCGCAAAGTGGTCCCATCGTGAAGGGAGTCGTCGTGGACTCCAACGGTGAGCCTATCATACAGGCAGGTGTCCTTATCGAAGGCACGACCACCGGTGTGGTTACCGACCTCGATGGAAAT
>JBJEJT010000118.1:0-3975 GCA_051878255.1 Candidatus Cryptobacteroides sp.
CGACGAAATGCCCGTCCAAGATGAGATACTATTTCTATAATTGCCCTTCAGACTTGAATCTGCCACAGCCTCTGTATCTGTTGTTCAATGAGATGGTTTTCAGGGACAATGACGATTTCAGCGGAGAAGGAGGGACTGTCTATGAAAAGGATGGATATTATGTGCTGGTATATTCCGCCTCTTACGGAGAACTTCAGACAGCAGTGTGCAGAGCCACAAGCGAGTATTCATATAGGAACTTCGGATACACGGAAACAGATGCCACATCCGACACTTCCTACTCTCTCAAGGACGGTATCCGGGTTATGACAGATCTGCGGTCGGACGAAGGCGGAACCATAGTCTATGATTTCGAGGTCCTGCTGGAAGACGGAAGCCTGACAAGCGGTGCCGTGTACGAGTGCTACCCTCTGGTATGGACCAGCTGTTTCTCCAATGGGAAAAAGATTTCAGATGGAGTGCAGTCCTACAACATCAGGCAGGGATATGCGGATTATCCGGACGTGAATCCCCTGACCATATCCAGACTGTTGAAAAAGGGAGTGGACGTGAACTTCGGGATAGGAGACGCGGACACAGCCCACCCTTACTACTATATGGAAGTATCCCGGCCCCTGGATGTTCCCGCTATGTCCCTGAAGTATGTATGCACCGGGGAATGCCTTACCTATGTCAATGGGATCAAGCGGGATCCGGTACGATACTACACCGAATACTCCGAAACCATAAATTATGAGGGGATCACCTATGTCTCCAGAGGAAATATTACAAAAGATATTATGTATTCCGGTTTCACTTCGATCTTCAACACTCTTTACAATGATTCAGACAGTTGGTTCGGGAACGCCAAGAAATGGCAACACCACGCTCATCCGAAGTTGGCTACACTGACTCCGGTATTGGATCTGCCCACTGGCATCGACTCACAACCAATGTACAATTTCACCTTCGAATCCTCGGATGTAACTTATGACAACAGCGGATACTCCCCAACCCACGATTCCAACCCATATACGGTAGGGACCCGACTTGATATGAAGACAATGCACGACAGACTGCCCTATGGGATGATCGTTTTCAGATAAATGCCAAGGATCTTCATTCATCCCTGAGGATGAAGTCGAAACGCAGTCCGTGGGGGCTGACATTCGAGGCAGTGATGGTCCCTCCGTGGAACAGCACGGCATTCCGCACTATCGACAGACCCAGACCGGAACCCTGGTCCGAACTGCCTATGCGGAAGAATCTCTCGAATATCCTGTCCAGGCTTTCTGGAGGCACCCCGACCCCGTTGTCGCTGTAGTTCAGGTGTAGGAAACCGTCAGCGGAAGTGGTCCCGCCAAGTTCCACCGTCACTCCGTCCCCTGCATAGCGGAGGGTGTTTTCCACCAGATTACGGTACAGGGCATAGATGAGGCTGCGGTTGCCTTTCAGCGAAATTTCCTCCCGTACATTGTTGCGGACTTCTATTCCCCTGGCATCGAACTCCCCGGCGAACTCGCCGAGCACCTCATCTATGACGGAACGTAGTCCCACATACTCACGGGAAAGCAGTTGCGGAGCCTCTTCCATCTTGGTAATGAGCGAAATGTCCCTAATCAGTTCCGACAGGCGCAGGGTCTGGTCGTAGGCGCGGTTCAGAAAAAGGGAACGATGCTCCGAATCTATGTCCGGATTATTGACAAGGGTTTCCAGGTAGCCCCTTATGCTGGTCACCGGAGTTCTCAGTTCGTGGGCTATATTGTTGGTCATCTGATGCTTCTGCTGCCTCAGGCTGAGGGTGGTATGCTGCTCCGCCTCGTTGCTGAAGCGCCTGGAAATGAAGACCGTGGCAAGGACTGCAAGCATAAAGAGGAAAACGGTTGCCAACAGCATCACAAAGTCCGGACGCAGGAGGAAGTCCTTCGACAGCCTGAAAGGGAGGGCTGTGCGCACTATGAAAGTTCCGTAATTCTTGGCAAAGTAAATCAACCTGTCATCCGCAGTCTCGGAGTTTCTGATGAAGCACCCCTGACCGTCTCCCTCCAGGCACGCCCTCACTTCAGGACGGTCGGAATGGTCCTCGAGGCTATCCGGGACAGCCCCTGTGTCGTACACGACCTTGCCCTGAGGCAGGATGACGCTGACCCTCACCTCATCCGGCATCAGAGAGGTGACATCTCCGGCAGTCCCCTCGGGACGGGTCCTGACTGCCTCGGCGACTATGTCGGCATAGATTTCCAGACGGGATTCCAGAATCTCTTTCTTGTAATTGTGTTCACTGTGAAGCTCCACCGCCAGGATGAGGACGGTGAATACCAGCAGCACGCCGCTGAGCCAGGGCAAGAGTTTTCGGTTCATTGTATGGAATATCCGAAACCGGCGCGGTTTGTTATCAGGTCGTGGAACTCCCCGAGTTTGGAACGGATACGGGCTATGTGAACATCCACCGTGCGCTCAAGGACGCAGGGAGCCTCTTTCCAGAGTTCGGCGATTATTTCCGTGCGGGAAAAGGTGCGCCCCCTGTTGGATGCCAGCAGATAGAGAATGTCATATTCCTTTTTGGAGAGAACCAGAGGCTCCGAATTGAGTTTCACGTTCTTGGACACGGGGTCGATAGTGATGGGACCCGCCTGCACAATCTCCCCGGGGGCAATTCCGGAAGACTTGGAACTGCGGCGGAGCACCGCCTTGACCCTTGCAATCACCTCGTAGATGGAAAAAGGCTTGCTGATGTAGTCATCCCCGCCGGCGGAGAAACCGGTAAGCATATCGTTCTCTTCGTTGCGGGCAGTGAGAAAAATGATGGGAGTGTTGTGCTTGAGTTCTTTGCGCAGGACATCGGCGAATTTGAATCCCGACATTCCGGGCAGCATCACGTCGAGAAGGAATAAATCGGGAACTTTTCCCTGTTTCACGGCAACCAGAGCCGCCTCGGCAGTGCCTGCCTCAGAAACATCATAGCCGGCAGCCCTCAGATTGAAAGCCAGGATTTCGCGTATGTCCGCTTCATCATCAACTACAAGTATCTTCATCTTGTGAGAAATTACTCCGCAAATATACGCGATTTTCCTGTTACAAAGCCGGGATAATTGTTAAAAATAAGTTAAGCGGGTTTTGAAACTGTTAAGAAACATTCAAGACTGTGTGATACGGCTACTCCGGAAGATATGGCAAGCCTGCCCGATTGATATATTTGCCTTACAAATCAAACGAATCTATGCTGATAGGTATATTCACTCTCATCGGAGCCCTCGGAATGTTCCTCTATGGAATGAACCTTATGAGTTCCGGACTCCAGAAAGCCGCAGGAAGCGGTCTGAGACAACTTCTCGGGGCAATGACATCCAATCCGTTCAAAGGGGTGCTGACAGGCTTCGGCGTGACAGCCGTCATACAGTCGTCCAGCGCGACCACAGTTATGGTGGTGGGATTCGTCAGTGCCGGACTGCTCACACTCGCCCAGGCGATAGGAGTGATAATGGGTGCCAACATCGGGACCACGATGACCGCCTGGATAATATCCATATTCGGTTTCAAGGCTGACATATCCTCCCTCGCGGTACCGCTTATGGCATTGGGATTCGTGATGAGCCTTTCAAAAAAGGACAGGATGAGGAACATAAGCGAATTCATCATAGGATTCAGCCTGCTCTTCCTCGGACTTTCACTTATGAAAGAGTCAGTGCCCGACCTCAAGGCCCATCCGGAAGTGCTGGGATTCATCCAGACCTGGTCCGGACACGGTTTCGGTTCGGTGCTGCTCTTCCTTGCCCTCGGCACCATACTCACGCTCGTCCTGCAATCCTCCAGTGCGACGGTGGCGCTCACGCTCATAATGCTGGATATGGGCTGGATACAGTTCGATATGGCTGCAGCAATGGTCCTGGGCGAGAACATAGGAACCACCATAACAGCCAACATAGCCGCCTCGGTGGGAAACATAGATGCGAAAAGGGCTGCGCTTGCGCACACGATTTTCAACGTGTTCGGCGT
>JBJEJT010000119.1:0-3961 GCA_051878255.1 Candidatus Cryptobacteroides sp.
CAGGGTAATCCCCTCCGCCCCGGTGTAAACCACATTTCCGTTGGATGCAAGTTTCTGCACGTTCTGTGCCTTATAGAACTTGGCTCCAAGGTTGAGTATGGAGAAGGAGAAAGTGAGGCCGTCCACCACGCTGCCCACGCTCAGCCTGTACTCCGCACCGAGGTCGATGCCGAAGCCGTAGCCCGCAGGGGCATACTTGGTAAGGAATTCGAATTGCGGAGCTTCGCCTGCATTGGCTGCGGGTTGGAGGCGGAAGAATGTGGAGGCGAGTGTGCCTGTGGCATCTGTGTTCACCTGAAGCTGTTGGTTGTCGGCTGTGATGGTGCTGTTGCCAAGGTCCACGGAAGCCTCGGCGGCAGGGATGAGCAATCTGGCTTTTGCACCGATGCGCAGACCTTTGACCACGTCGGAGAGGTCCCTGCTGTAGCCCAACGATGCGTAAAGCGATGCGTTTGCGTAGATGTTGAAGCCTTTCAATGAGTAAATCCTGCCGTTCTCGGGCCCTCTCTTTGCAAATTCGAGGAATTCTTTCGGCAGACCCACGCTGGCATCCACCGTCAATCCCGTCTCTACGCTCCAGAATGAGTGTTCGGAAGAGTAGAATCCGAAACTGATGAGGTCCGTGTCGAAGTTGATGTCTATTCCCGGCATAGCTGGGAGGGAATTGACGAATTGGTCTGAGGAAACATTCTTGTTGAGGAAGAGATAGAGTGTCCCGTCTATGGGGTAGAGGATATTCGATGCCCCTATATTTCCATAGACACCCAAACTGGTGTTACCCAAAACCGGAAGTTGGAAATAGTTCGCCCTCGGACTGAAAGCCGGGTTAAGTTTGGTCCTTGCCAGGGAGTTGTCAAGGAAGTAGCTGCCTTTGAGCCCCTGTGCCCCAACTGAAACGGGCAGCAGGACAAGGGCAAGTGCTAAAAGTATATGTTGTCTACGCATAATAGATTACTCTGCTTTGTTATTGTTGAAGTCTATCGTATAACCTTCAGGAAGGGCAATGGTGAGATTTGCCTGGAGGTAACTGTCTTCCTTGACGGACACTCCTGAAACAGGGGACGTAACCTTGTATTTGAGATTCAGGCCTGCAAGATTGGAGATTGCATCGGTGTCGTTCCTGTGCAGGACAAGGTCCACAGGGGTGACATAGGCAGTCCCGTCGCTTGCACAGGCTTTGATAACCTGCTCACAAGGCTCGTCCATAGGGATGACATTCTTGTCGCCATCCAGCAACTCGATGCTGAGAAGCAGTTGCAGAGGAAGCGTGTTGGTTATCTCGCCTCCAATTCTGAGACTGTTCTTCCTGAGCAGGTTGCCGATTTCAGACCCCAGCCCCTCGACTGTCTGGGTGGTCTCGATGTTGGTCTCTTCCCCGAACTCCAGAGGAGCCACGAATTCGTAGTCCACATCGAGGGTATATGTGCTTTCAGGCTCGATCACCCCGTCTTTTCCGGTGTCGGTCTTCGCATCCAAGAAGAGTTTGAACTTCTCAGGAATCCTTCTCAGTATTCCTCTGATGTCGGCTTCCACGAACCTACAATCGGAAGGGCATCCGTTGTCGGTGTTGGCAAGCCAGAAGTTTGTCGTCAGAGGCTCGTCAGCCAAAGATGAAGCAGGGAGCTGGATGGTGCAGGTGACAGGCGTGCCGTCTTCGCCGTTCAGCACAGGTGTGAGTTTCAGGTCCGCATTGACAGGAATGCCGAGGTTGGTCTTCACTTTCAGCAGCAGATGAGGGTTTGCAAAGTCCAGTTGGAAATTCTCATCTTTCATAATGTCAGGAAGTTCTCCAATCTCAATTGTCTGATTGACCTCTTCGATGTCGTAGTCAATCTTACCGGCGATCTTCTCGAACTTGATGTCAGGAATCTGCACGTCTATGTCGATGCCGATGTTCCCGCCCAGGTCGTTGAGGTCTGCCTTAGGATTGATGGCAGTGAATGTACCTGTAACCTTTATCTTGCCCGTGAGGTCATCCCCGGAGGTGAAATCGTAGGTCGAGAGGTCGAGTCTGTCAATCCCCACAGGTGCCACATAGAGCTTGTCATCGTCGGCAATGGTGCCGCTGATATCCAGAGTGTTGCCCGTGACTCTTGAGTCGGTCTGGTCGAGGACTATGACATCCGGGAATGAAATCTGGGCGTTCACTTTGATAGGTGTACCCAGTTCCGGCAGGTTGCTGAATGAGAAATCCAGCGAGGTCTGCACGTCCTTGAGGATTGCTTCGGAAATGCTGATGATTTCCTTAGGCAGGTCGCTCTTCCGGAAGATGGTGATGTCGAACTCCTGCTCGTCAAGTTCTTTTTCAAACTTATCCAGACAAACATCCTGTGCCTCCATCGCAGGGATGGTGGTCGTGAGTGTGACTTCCAGGTTCTGTAGTTCTGAAATGTCGGATTTGCCCAATGTGGCATCTTCAGTGACCGCTTCTCCGGACATAGTCACCTGTCCTTTGATGCAGTACCCGTCTTTGTCATTCTTGACAGGGGTTATGGTCAGATTGTCGATAGGAAGGTCGATGGTGCCAGGGTTTTCTCCCTTGATGGTAAGGATGTTGGTTTCCACGTCGAAATTTGACGGTACGTCCTTGAAATGGATGAATTCCGGGAACCGGACTGTGATGCCCTTGTCCTGGCTTGCCTTGATTGACAATTTGGTCGCCGGGATGTCGATTTTGATGCTGATGGCAGGGTCATTCTTCGGGAAGATGGTAACGGTGCCGTATTCGGCAACAGCGGCGTCTATGTCGTAAGTGAATTCATAAGCCTGCTCGGCAAATTCCTTCTTCTGGGCAGGGACCTTGACTGAATAGTCATCGACTTCAAGGGTGGAGGTGACACTGGTCTTGAGTACTCCGTCTGTCTCGGCGGTGCTTGGAATGCTGCTGGAGAGTATGTCATCGCCGCTTGCCTTGGCTTTCGCGATGACCTCGATGTCTCCGCTGTAGGAAACTTTTCCATTTTGAGGTGCAGGGAGGGTCAGTTTCCTTACCGTGATGGACTTGCTGCAGCCATTCGTGATGTCCTCTGCCGGGTAGGTGAGTTTTCCGTCCACGGCTCCCTCCACATCAAGACCCTCTGGGAACTTGATTTCAAGGGATTCGAGTTCCACTTTCAGCCCGGTTACATTCTGCAGGTTCTCGAGAGACATATCGAAGCTGACGTTTGGCGAACTGCTCTTGAACTGCACATAGTCCACGGATTCCACTCCCTCCGGGAGCTGTATGTCACCGATGTCCAGCGTAATGGTTTGAGACTGGTCGGGCAAGTCGAAGCTGTCTATGTCCATCTTGAAGGATTCAATCTGGATCTCGTCGTATTTGATATTGACATTGAGTTGGAGCTGTCCGTTGTTCGGGCTGGCAAGGAAAGCGTTCAACTTTTCCCCGGTGGTGTAGGCATTCTCCAGAGTGACGTTGCCGGAAACATTTATATTGTTCGTCTGGGAAAAACCGTTTGTTCCCCAGTTGGCAGGATCCAGATTGACAGACTGTACCTTGTAATTCTTGCTGGCAGTGAAATTGTTGGCAGAGGACAAGGCAAATTCATCCCCGAGGGAAATGACTGTTTTGGAGCCCTCGAGTGTCATAAGATTATCCAGGTCGATGCTTATGTCCGGGATAAATGAACCTTGGGTGAGGAATGAGTTGGCAACGGCAATCTCAATGGTAAGGTTTGATGTCGAAGTCAGTTTTATATCCTTGATGTCGCTGATTCCATCGATGGGATCCATTTCGATGGTCACGTCCTTGCTTGTCTCGGTGATTCCAACAGGCTCAGTGAGATTTAACGGGAAGCTTCCGTCAGGAATGGTTCCCACGCCCAATGCGCTCATATTCACTCCGACTTCAAAATCGGTGTCCTGCAGATTTACGCTCAGGTTGTCTGCCTTTTCCGCATATTTGTAGATCTCGAGCGAGGTGCTGGATTGTTCATTGACCTGGGGATTGTCGATTCCGATG
>JBJEJT010000120.1:0-3953 GCA_051878255.1 Candidatus Cryptobacteroides sp.
CAGGGAAAAATCCGGAATCTCATCGGCAGGGGAGTCACGGCGGACATAGCCATATCATCCAGCGTCCCTGAAGATGATGAGCCGGAGAATGTACAGGGCACGGTGCAGGAGCACGTGGACGGGGAATCCTATATTATGAACGCGGAACTTGATGAAGATACGGGGGAAATGGTGGCAGTGGATGTGCTGAACGCCTCCAAAGTGGTGGCGAGGTTCAACAATGTGAGCGAAAGGCTGGGGCAGGTAAGCATCAGCTTTGACATAATGGTGCCGTCGTCGCTGCTTTCCTCGGACCTGCAGTTGCGTTTCTCCCCTGTGATGCACATAGGTTCCGAATACAGAACTCTGGACATCCTGAACGTGACAGGCGCGGGCTACCGGGGCAGACAGTTGAGGGGGTATCAGCGTTACAGGGATTTCCTCGCCTCGATTGTGACGGATACGACGGACCTGATAATGATGAGACAGCTGGAAATGTTCATCCGTCGGTATTTCCCACGCACCTATGCTATGAAAAGGGACTCTTCGGTAATTCCCGAGCCATCGGCAGCCAATCTGTTCGGCGTGACCCAGAAAGAAGCTCTCGTGCATTATTCGATGACCTTGAAGCGCAGGGTGAATGACTGGAAAAAGCACAACAGGGAGAAGATGTACAGGAAATATGTCAGGGAGCCTATGGAGACCGGGAATGTGCGGCTGGACACCGTGATTGAATCTGGCAACGGGGATTTGACTTACAGGTATGTGCAGACTTTCCGGACTATGCCCGGACTTCGGAAAGTGACGGTGGGTATGAACGGAACGATACGTCGCTACGGGGAGAAAGTCTGCGATTTCCCGTCGCCGGATTCCCTGACCTATTACATAAGTTCCCTTTCCACTCTTGCGGACTGCTCGACCAGATACAGGACAGTGGTGACGGAAAGGGTGGTGCGGGACAGGATGAGGGCAAAGATAGGGTTCGGTGCCGGGAAATCGACGGTGGATATGGATTTGGGGGACAATGCCGCCGAGATGATGAAAGTCAAATCCTGTGTCCAGGCTGTCTTCGAGAATGATGAAATGGTGCTGGATTCGCTCGTGGTTTCGGCAGGATGCTCCCCTGAGGGGTCCGTGGCGTTGAATGACAGGTTGTCAATGTCCAGGTCGGTGGCAGTCAGGGACTGTCTGGCAGGAATGTACGGATGTGGGGTGGACAGCCTGATACGGGTGTCCCTGCTGTCGGAAAACTGGCAGTTGCTGGATTTGCTGGTCCAGACGGATTCCACCCTTTCCGAATCAGACCGCAGGATTTATGCGGATGCCGCTGCGGAAAGGAATCAGGACAGGAGGGAATACGGACTGAAGAAAATGCCGGGCTACAGATATGTGCGTGAATTTCTCTACCCTCGGCTCAGGCACGTGGTTTTCGATTTCTATATGCACCGCAGGGGAATGGTGAAAGACACTCTGCATACTACGGAAGTGGATACCTGCTATATGCGTGGGCTGGAATGTCTCAGGAATCTGGACTACAGTGCCGCGGTTGAGATATTGAGACCGTATGGGGATTACAATGCCGCCCTGGCTTTTGCAAGTGCCGGTTATGACTTCACGAGTTGGTCCATATTGGAGAACCTGCCGGATGAGAAGGCTTCAGTCTGTTATCTGAAATCCCTGGTCCTCGCACGTATGGGCCGTCTGGACGAAGCGAGGGACTATCTCAGGACGGCTATGGAAAAGGAACCGTCTATGAGGTTCAGGGCTAATCTTGATCCGGAGATGGACGGATTGGTAAAAAATAAATGAAAATGAAAAGGAAATTTGTTTTGTTTGTGAGCGCGATGATTTGCGCTGTGTGTCCGGGTTGCCTGGAAAATGAGGAACTGCAGCAGACCCGTACCCCGGTGGGAAAGCTGACGATAAGTGTCGGGGGTGCTGGGAGTAATGTCAGCAAGGCTTCGGGGACAGCCGGAGAGTCCGATGAGGACAGAATCGGAAGTGTGCAGATATTTCTGTTTGCAGAGGACGGAAGGATTGAAGCGGAGTCCTATTCTCGGAGTTCTGAGGTGAGCATTGTCAGCACTATGGGAAGGAAGACACTCGGGGTGGTGGTGAACTGTGATGAGATAGGTGACATATCGGAACTCACGGAATTGGATTCAAAAATAACCCGCCTGAAGGACAATGCAGCCGATTCTTTCGTAATGTACAGGACCGTGCCTGTGGAAATGGATGCTGAGCAAAAGACTGTCGAGGTGCAGGTCAGGAGACTCGTTTCCAAAATTGTGGTGAATAAAATCAGCAACCGTATGGAACTTGCCCCCTATCGGAGTTCTCCCGTGCTGATCAAGGGAATCTACCTCATCAATGTGGCAGGTGAGGCTTCGATGGACGGTCTTGCCTTGCCCGGGACCTGGCTGAACAGGCAGGGGAAGGAAAATGAAGAGAACTCCCTGTATGCGGAATTTCCGTCCTCGCTCTCGATAGCATTCAACGGAGACGACACTTCCGGACACTGTTTCTACTGTTATCCCAATCCGACGGATGGCGACAGTTCGGACCCCGTCTGGTCCGTAAGGCATACCAGGCTTGTCATAGAGGCTGTATTGGACGGCAAGACCTGCTATTATCCGGCTACTCTTCCTGTGCTGGAGTCCAACAAGGTCTATACTGTGAATGAATTTGTCCTGACGAGACCCGGTACGGACAGACCTGACGAAGAATGTGCGGTCGGAGATATGGAGTTTTCGCTCAGTGTCGAGCCCTGGGGCAACGAATATATGGACAATGTTACAATCTGACAGGAATTGAAGCAGGAGGGACGCGGCGTCAATGATTATGAATGGATTCCGTCTGAAGCCGCAGTCCCTTTCTGTCTTCATATTCCGTCAATCTGCAAAACCTTTGAAAATGGCGAGTATCTTCTCTTTGTTCGTGGTCGCCCTAATCCTGTTATCTTCTTGCTCCGTCAAGGAGGACAGAAGCGGGTGTCCCTGTATGCTGATGCTGGACTTTGAATCAGTCAGAACCGTTTCCCCTGAGGCCGGACTTCTGCTTTCTGCCAATATGGACGGGAATTGTGTCGTGATGGACAGCGTGAATCTGGCGGAATTTGAGGGCCCTTACGAGATGGAAGTTCCCAGGGGCGTCGTGAACCTGAACGTATGGTCTGATGAGGCATTGGACTATGTGTCTGAGGGACAGTTGTCCATACCCCTCGGAGACGATTGTCCCCAGGTGCGTATGTTTTCGGAGACTCTGGACTTGAGGGATGCGGATTCGAGGGCTGTGGAGGTGAGGCTGTGCAAGAACCACTGTCTTCTGAGCATCTGTTTCAAGGGAGAGGACGGGAGGGATGAGGGCTTCGTGACAGGGGTGAGGGGCAATGTGGACGGATATGCCTGTGACGGCAGACCGAGATTAGGGGAATTTTTCCATTTTATGTCCACACCTATGAAACTGGTGCTGCCGCGTCAGACGGATTCTTCCCTGAAACTGGATGTAATCGGCAGGGAGGGCCTGCTGAAATCATTCGCTCTGGGGAACTATCTCGCCGCCAGCGGTTATGACTGGACTGCGGCGGATTTGCAGGATGCGAGCGTTACGGTGGATTTCACCTGCACGAAAATCCTCATAAGCGTCGGTGCGTGGGACAGCAGTTACGATTTTGACATCGTGTTCTGACGAAAGTCTACAGCA
Source organism: Candidatus Cryptobacteroides sp. (assembly GCA_051878255.1). Classification (GTDB taxonomy): domain Bacteria; phylum Bacteroidota; class Bacteroidia; order Bacteroidales; family UBA932; genus Cryptobacteroides. The sequence goes on from JBJEJT010000120.1 coordinate 3,682, forward strand.
GTTCCCTGAGAACGGATATGGATTTGAGGTTCAGCGGATATTCGAGGTGGATTTCCATATAGCGTATGAACGATTCCACCAGGGATGAACGGGATGTTCCATTCAGAGGCAGAATCAATGCCTCTCCGAGAGGCAGTTGCAGCAATTCCCGGGCTGTCTGTCTGAAGTCCGGTTCCACGAAATCCTCTATGTCCCTGTACTCCGGACGGAAGCCGAGGGCAGATGACAGTTCCAGGGTAAACATCAGATGGAAGTTGCTGAAATTGTTCTGC
>JBJEJT010000121.1:0-3944 GCA_051878255.1 Candidatus Cryptobacteroides sp.
TGACTTGAACTCCTTGGTCTTGTCCTCCATTCCAAGATTCTCCTCCTCATCCTCATCGAGGGAAGACTTGGTCTCACTGTCAAGAGACAGATCCTTGATCATTTCCTGCTTGAGGTCTGACAGAGTCTTCTCCGGCACTATGTCCTTTATCCGGTTGTAGGATTGGATGATTCTGGCCAATTTCAATACAAGGTCGTCGGTCTCACACTGAATCACTTCCGAGAGCAGTTGCGAGTCCACCCCTGCCGTATTTATCTCTTTCAGAACCTTTACAATGTTTTCACATCTTACTACAGACCTCTCTTGTGCTATGTCTGATGACGGAACGAGGTCCTTCATCTCGGAATACTGTCCTTTGGTGAAGAGCACCAGCTGCTCAAGGTAGTCGGCTTTCAAATCGAGGAAATGAAGCTCCCTTTCATCTTCCGTGAGCTCGGCAAGCATCTGACAGTAGCAAAGAACCTTGTATATCTCGGATGCTCTGGAGAGAGACTTCTGATAATTGTACAGCACCCTTTCAAAGATTCTTACGGCATCCCTTCCCGTGGTCTTGCATTCCTGTTTCCGAGGAGCGTCATACTCAATTAGAAGGCAGTTCTTTATGAACCATCCTTTGATGTCATCGAAGTCTGCATTCTCAATCCCGGACTGGTCGTCGTCAATCTCGCCCTCGATGTAGCCGTTGCTTCCTACCATCGTTACGCGTATATATGCCCGGTCTCGCACATTGTACGTTTCAGAGTCCTTTACATATAAAGGAACTCCCGTATGGGCCAACCATAGAGGACCGGACCTGCTGTCGAACATATATTCACAGGGATATGTCATGCCCTGTGACACTTCATTGAGGATGGCATCACGGAACTGCTTTGATATTGAGAAGACTCCCTTTTCTGCACTGACAATATCAGCATTCATATAGTCCCCGACTTTGATTGCCTCGTCCAGATCTTTTTTGGAATAGAAGAACCAACCGTCACCCTTATCAATGTAACCTGCTATCCTTTCGTAATTCGGGTCGGCTGTTTCCACCCTTATGGTGGAACTGCTGATGAACGTCACTCTGACCGTGACTGTCTGCCCATCTGAATACTTCCTCAGTGACAGTTTGGTCGGGGTTACCTGCTTCTGATTCCTTCTGACCTCCGTGGTGAAAGCATCTATCTTTGTGACCACCGATGATTCGGATTGTTTCAGCCTGTCATCCTTTGATGTCAATACTCTGAGCCTATCGTCGCAGATCTTCATACTCTCCACCATTGAACTGCCCTTCAGGTTCCACGTCTTCATATTGATAGGCATCAGGGATATCTGTTCACCGGATATATGTAGAAGCCCCTTTCCTGCGTACCAGATATTCTCTTCAAGGACAGCTCCGAAAGATACTCCATTGACAATCTTATGACGGAGTATGTCCACATTCAGTTCTGTCAGGTCATCCCAGGAGAACCCGGTCTTTTTAATCTCATAATATGCCAGGGTTTTTGCGGCAACGGAGAACAGATCCTGCGAATACATTGCCGATGTCATCTGGGATATGCACGCCAGCAACCCAAGGAATACCCGGTTCCTCTGCCCTGCCTGCTCTGGATAGCACAGGAGCCACGCTCCCAGAAGACGGATCCTGAACCGTATGACTTTCTCTTCCGCATCGAGGTCTTCTGCCAAAGTCGGGATAAGTCTCCCCACCCTGCTGTCAAGGAGTTCACAGGCTGCTGCGAAAAAAGGGTCATTGTCCTTGTTGTTTACATTCTCCTGAAGATAGTCGAGAAGGTCACCGAAGTTCTCCTCGTCTATCTGGAGCCAAGATGGGGTCTTTGTCATAGCTGTTGCTTTGTTACCTATTTATTCTGTGCTTCCTGTAAAAGCCTGATATTCTTTCTTATAGTGACCTCCAGGAAATGTAATTCTCAAACTTTGGTGCGTTGCTGCTTTTGGGGGCAAATTCAATGAGGTGTTCGGATTCATCCCGGTAGAATCCGTAGGAGAGTTCGCTCCCTACCAGATAAACCGCATTGCCCACACCCAGATCCGCAAGAGCCTCGGAGAAGTCGTGGAAAGACTCCGGGGTGACAGAGAATACCACCATTATCTCTCCCCGACGTTCGCAGATTGCCTTGCGTATGGCTTTTCCCTTGGGTTTGTTTTCCACAGGGATGCCGTCTTTGACCAATGGATACTGCCGGAAGAAACTGCCCCCTTTTTCAGTAGCCTCTTCGAAGAGGGGGGTGTTGTCCGAAACCCCAATGCTGATTTTGTCCCCGATTATTGCTACATAGCCCTTCTTGGACAGTCCCCACGAAACAGGAGTGCCTTCAAGTATGAACGCTCCGTTGATCTTGCCGTTGTCCGCCCGGATGTCGGCAGCCTGGACCGCAAGAACCAAGGTCTTGTCGTTGCAGTCAATCGGGCCAATGGACAAGGACGGACGGGCATTGTGAGGAATGTAGATGTCCAGCCCGATGTCGTTTATGGTCTGCCGTAAATGTTCGGTGTATGCTTTCAGAGTGTCTGAGTAGTCGCCGATAGGAATGTCGGAGGGCTCCAAGCCCCCGTCTTCTCCGACCATATCGTTTTCAGAATAATCCTCATAACAGTCCACAGATCCGTCTGCCTCCCTTTCGGCGAGCAGGAAATACCCCGTAGCAACTGCTGCAAGTGCCAGGGTGATGCAAAGAGCCCAAATCCAGCCCCTGGATTTCCCGGAGCCGTCGTCCTTGCGGCCGATAATCCGCAGTTCGTCATCCTGTATTTCTTTATCTATTTTCATCGGGTTCAATTCTTAAAAGGGATTCGATATAGGCTTTCAACTTTATCAGGACCTCACGGGAGGCTGTCAGCTCGTGTGAACTGCCGGCGCAGTCTGAAAGGATGAGTTGTTGCCTGGAAGTGTCAATCAGATAGATGTAGTCAATGTTTATGATGAGGCTTCGCCCGAGGCGCAGGAAAGTTCCGGATGTGTCTCCGATTTGCCCGGCAATCAAATCCTCTATCTGTCCGAGCTGCATACTGACCAGGCGTGTTTTTCCGTCACTTGTGGTGACATTGGAATAGTTCCCGTCCGATGAAATATACATCAGCCGGTCTGCAGGAACCCTGAGCAGCTCTGTGCCCCTTGATATGACAATGTGTTTCACTTTGTAGCTCATAGAGTTGTTCCAAAGGTACGAATTAATCCCGGTAAGCGCAGGCTATTTCCCGCAAAGATGTACGGAATGAAGAAATGATGTATGGACACGGGCTCCGGAAGAGAAGTCATACAGTATTGCGTAAGGTCGTACATATTCGTTGGAATTGCTTGAATATCAGGCGCTTTATTTCGAGATTTGCAATCGTTACCAAAGATTGATCCCGATATGAAGCACAGCCCGGTTTGTTTTCTGATACTCCTTCTGCTGACGGCAGGTTGCCGCAATCGTGCCGCGACACAAAACCCCGACATCGCAAGCGTGCAGGAGCGAGGCATATATTATTGGAAATCCCGTTTCCAACTCGACGGACAGGAAACCGCCTTCCTCCGAGAACATAATGTCAGCCGTCTCTATCTGAAGATGTTCGACGTGGCAGCGGACAAGGATATGGATAGCGGTGAAATCGGGGTCTTTCCCATCGCAACGACGAAATTCATTTCTCCCGTTCCGGACGGTATGAACGTGGTTCCCACGGTTTACATAACCCTGGAAGCACTCAAACGGTCAGCCGGGAATGAGGATATACTTGCCCGCCGGATAGTGGAAAGGGTGCTGGCAATGGTGTCTTTCCACAAGCTCGGACCGGTCAGGATGGTCCAGTTCGACTGCGATTGGACATCATCCACCCGCAACAGTTATTTCAGCCTCTGTGGAACTGCCAGGGAACTCCTCAAGAAAAAGGGGATTGCACTGAGTGGCACGGTGCGTCTTCATCAGATAGCGGAAAAAAACATTCCTTTCGACCATTCGGTG
>JBJEJT010000122.1:0-3941 GCA_051878255.1 Candidatus Cryptobacteroides sp.
AAAATTTTTAGGATTGTCCCGAAAATTGCCTAACTTGCGCCCTCTTGTGAAGAATGCAAACCGAAGAAATATGAAAATCACAATCATAGGCTCCGGGAATATGGGAGGAGCCATCGCAAGAGCCCTGGCAAGAAAAGGATTTGATGTGACTTGTACGGCACGCAGTTCGGCGACATTGGACTCTCTTGCCGCCTGCAACCCGAAGATAAGTGTTACGACGGACAATGCTCAGGCAGCTGCCCAGGCTGACGTGGTGCTGATTGCCGTAAAGCCCTGGCAGGTGCAGGAAGTCCTGTCCGGGATACGTCCGGTTCTCAAACCGGAAAGGCAGATTATAGTCTCAATTGCAGCCGGAGTGACTTTCGGGCAGATGGAGCAGTGGCTCCGGTCGGAGGATTTCACGCTTTTCAGGGCGATTCCGAACACTGCGGTGGAGATAGGCAGGTCTGTCAGTTTCATTGCATCCGGCAAAGCCTCTTCGGAGCAGGTTGGAATGGTTGAGGCATTGTTTTCAAATCTGGGACTTGTCATATCCATAGATGAGGGAATGATGCAACCGGCAACTGCTCTTGCCTCCTGCGGGATTGCCTATGCAATGGAATATATCCAGTCGGCGGCAGAAGCCGGCGTTTCTCTTGGATTTTCAAGAAGTCAGGCATTGTCCATCGTGGAGGAGACCGTGGCAGGGGCTGCCGCATTGCTCCAGAAGTCCGCCGCAGACCCCTCGGATGAAATCCGCAAGGTCACCACGCCGGGTGGGATGACTGAAAAGGGGCTGAGGGCAATGGCTGAAAACGGATTCTCCAAAGCGGTTTCTGCGGGATTGAAAGCAAGTTTGGAACAATGAAAAGGATAGTAGTGAAAGTGGGCAGCAATGTGCTCACAAGGGAAGACGGCACCTTGGACGTGACCAGGATGTCAGCCCTGGCGGACCAGGTGGCGCAATTGCACAAGATGGGCAGGGAAGTCATATTGGTGTCTTCTGGGGCCGTGGCTTCCGGGAGGAGCGAAATATGTCCGTCCAAAGCCCTGGACGACGTTTCGTCGAGACAGTTGTATTCGGCTGTGGGGCAAGTGAAACTGATGAACAGGTATTACGACCTTTTCCATAGCCACGGAATCGTCTGCGGCCAGGTCCTCACCACCAAGGACAGCCTTTCCCGTCCGGGGCAATACGAAAACCAGCAGCACTGCATAGAAGTGATGCTCCAGAGTGGAGTGATTCCCATAATAAATGAGAACGACACCATATCCCTCACCGAATTGATGTTTACCGACAACGATGAACTTTCCGGCACTATGTCCAAGATGATGGGTGCGGACATTCTTGTGATACTCAGTGCGATAGACGGGATGTATGATGGAGACCCGTCGGATCCGGCATCCCGTCTCATTCCCGAGATACGTCTGGATGCGGCAGGAAACATCGGGTCCTTCATAACGGAGGGCAGGTCTTCTGCCGGCAGGGGAGGGATGAAAACCAAATGCGGGGTTGCACTGAGCGTCTCAGCGGCAGGGATCCCCGTCGTGATAGCCAATGGCAGGAGAGAAGGCATATTGATGTCCGTCCTGGATGGAAGTGATGTGCCTTGTACCCGTTTCGTTCCCAATAAGTGATGAACTTGAGTATGGTCAGGGAAATGTTGAAAAAGGCAGCCGCTGCGGCTGCATCGGTGCAGAAACTCGATGATTCAGAAATCTCTGAAATTCTTGAAGCCACTGCCGGGGCGTTGAGACAAAGGACAGATGAAATCCTCGCAGCCAACAGGGAAGACCTTTCCAGAATGTCGGAGGACAACCCCCGTTACGACCGCCTGCTCCTTTCTGCGGCAAGGATGGATGCCATTGCCTCGGATATGGAGAATGTGGCAGGCTTGCCCTCTCCATTGGGCTGCAAACTTGCCGAATGGACCCGTCCCAACGGTATGAGAATCAGCAAGGTGTCCGTTCCTTTCGGGGTGGTCGGAGTGATTTATGAAGCCCGTCCGAATGTCACGGCGGATGTCTTTTCCCTCTGTCTGAAGAGTGGGAACGTATGTGTGCTCAAAGGAGGTTCCGATGCCGATTCTTCCAACAGCGCCATTGCGTCAGTGATAAAGTCGGTCCTGGTTCATTATGGAGTGGACAGTGCCGCCTGCACTCTTCTTCCGGCGACACGTGAGGCAACGGCAGAGCTGTTGTCGGCTGTGGGACTCGTCGATTTGATTATTCCGAGAGGCAGCGGAAAACTTATCTCATACGTCAGGGACAACTCAAAAGTGCCGGTGATAGAAACGGGTGCGGGGATATGCCATACCTATTTCGACGCGGACGGGGACGTGGACAAGGCCGCAGCCATAGTGAACAATGCCAAGACAAGGAGAGTGAGTGTCTGCAATGCCCTGGATTGCCTCATTGTCCATAGCAGCCGTCTCGGAGACCTGCCCCATATCTGCAAGCCTTTGATTTCCGGCAATGTCATCATTTATGCCGACGTCCCTGCGATGGAAGCCCTGAGGGAATCATATCCGGAATCATTGCTTTTCGAGGCTGCGGAAGACTCTTATGGAACAGAGTTTCTGGACTACAAGATGAGTATCAGGACCGTCGATTCATTGGAACAGGCGCTTGCACACATAGCCCGATACAGTTCTCACCACAGTGAGTGCATAATAAGCGAGAATCGCCAGACCATAGAGCGTTTCTGGAAAGACGTGGATGCTGCCTGCGTCTATGCCAATGTCTCCACAGCCTTTACGGACGGCGCCCAGTTCGGTTTCGGCGCTGAAATAGGAATCTCCACCCAAAAGCTCCACGCCAGAGGTCCTATGGCACTCCCGGAACTCACCACCTACAAATACCTCATCGACGGCTCCGGCCAGACCCGATAAAAATAACGTCAAACCCGGCAAAACCTTCTGAAGAATGGCATTCTACAACTGGGCAGCACTGTGTCTGAACTGCCGGTCTCGTTGTATTTTGTGAAGTTTATTTAACAAATTTGTAAAATACGGATTGTAATTTTGTAAAATAGATGTATATTTGAGAAAAATCCGGATTATGTATAAACGCGCCCAATTATCAATACTCGAGACAAGAATGGCTGAACCAAGGCGAACCATACAAGTAATTATGGGACCTCGCCAAGTAGGCAAATCGACCTTGATAAGCCAGTTCGTTGAGCAGACACCTGTTCCGTACAGCTTATTCAGTGCAGATGGAGTCGGTAAGACAAACACAGAATGGATCTCGGAGAAATGGCACGAGACCAGAATAAGGATGATGCTGGATGATGAGCCGGAACATCTCCTTATCATTGATGAGATTCAAAAAATTTCAGGGTGGAGTGAGACAGTCAAGATGGAATGGGATCAGGATACAAGGGAGAAGAGAAACCTCAAAGTCATACTGCTGGGGTCATCTCGTCTGCTGATTCAGAAAGGGCTGGAAGAATCCTTGGAAGGAAGGTACGAAACACTGAAAATGGGTTATTGGGAATGGTGTGAAATGAGGGATGCATTCGGCTTCTCGATGGAGCAGTTCATTTATTTCGGAGGATTTCCGGGACTTGCCCCCTACATCAATGACGAGGATCGCTGGCGCAAGATGATGGCAGAATCCATTATCGCGCCTATCCTCAACTATGACATACTTGAAATAGAGGAAATACGCAATCCTTCTTTGCTTCGTCAGGTGTTCGAAATCGGCAGTATTTACTCCGCACAGGAAATCTCCCTTACCAAAATGCAGGGAGTGGTCAATAGTGGCACGGTTCCTACCATCAGTTCCTATCTCAAAATCCTTGACGAAACGATGCTGGTCAAGCCTCTTCAAAAATATGACAATTCAGTTGTAAAAACCAAAAACTCAATTCCTAAAATGCAGGTTTACAACAATGCTTTCAGGAACAGTTATTGCCAACACAGCTTTGAAGAGGCTCTACTCAATAAGACAGAATGGGG
>JBJEJT010000123.1:0-3904 GCA_051878255.1 Candidatus Cryptobacteroides sp.
GACCGAAATGAAGTTCGGGAACATTATGACCGACTGTCCGGGCCATATCAGATTGACGACAAGACCGAGCACCCAGGCGAATCCGCTTCCCACGAAACAGGCGGTGGCTACTTTCTGGAGGTCCACGAAAGAAGAATAGCGGACTATGCCCGTATAGGTATGGAAAATCCTGAAGCAGATTACGAAAGGAATCAGCGAGACAAGGGTTCCGAAAGTAATCTGCCAGAAACTTCTCGCAAGGACATCTCCGCCGTTTTTGAGGTAACAGGCGAAAAAGAAAGAGAAAGCCACTGCCGCACAGTCAATCAGGAGGATACACCAGTACGGAAGAGCTTTTTTCGAGAAGTAGTAATTGGACAGTTTCTGCAGGAGGTTCATACTCGGTCAGTTGTTAAGTTAATTTCGGGACGGGCTTTCAGGATGGCCCTGATTTGCGGGAGCCGCACGGATGACTTCACCCGACCAAAGGACCGGATGTCACCCAGACGCGACAATTCCTTGACTCTACAGCACCGGTGTAAAGCACGCCCCGATATGTTTTCTTTCAATTCCTTCCATTGGTTTGTACCTAAAAGAAAACACTATTCAACTATCTCAAGAAATTCCGGCGGTATGTAGGTAGTGGCTGCCCAGATGACACCTCCGACGCCAATGAGTACCCGCTTGCTCTTCCGCATCCTCACGACATTGCCCTCCAACCCGGCAAAGGGACCGTCTTTCACCCGGACTTTGTCGCCGAGTTTCACGTTTGGCTTTTCCGTCATCACTATCGGCATTTCGCAGACAGTGCAGACGCGGATGAACATCTCCATCTCGGACTGCCGGATGACAATCGGACTCATATCCATACGGGAATACATATAGTGCATACGCTGCCCGTAAATCGTAAATGTCAAAAAGTCGTCAATGATCTCCCTGCAGGAATGTATGAAAACAATGTTGGTGACTTTCGGGGGAACAAAGAACTCGAATCCGGCACTTTCCAACGCCGGCACAAGTCTTTCCGCCTTAAGATAGCGCAGGTTGAAAACATACCACTGCCTGCCCATCTGCCCCTGACCGTATTCCATACATTACCAGAATTTCTCTTGAAATCAGTTTGCAAATATAGGCAAAGGCAGTATAAAAAACAAGACCTTTGACAGGTTTATTAACTAATATACAAAGATTTAGCACCCCCCCCCGAAAGAGGTTCATTTTGACTTGTTTACAAGGAAGATTCCCAATGCCGCCAGCGTGCCTGCAATGAGATAATTCCATTGGAAAGCCTCTCCGAGAAGACAGGACGAGAGTGTTCCGACGACAGGTATGAGAGAGTTGAATACAGCCACCTTGCCCACCGGATTGCAACTGATGAGTTTGTTGTAGATGGAGAATCCTATGGTGGATATTCCGACCAGGGATGCCAATATGGCTATGCCGGCAGGAGTGACCTGAGGGAACATACCCCCGGCAAGAAGTCCGGGCACGAGCAGGAGGGCACCGCCGATGGAGAGGGCATATCCGGTACCTACGAAGACATCGACACGTTTGGCGAGACCACGTGTCATAAGCCCTGCGAATGCTGAACAGGTGGTGTTCAGAAGAATCATCCCGTCGCCCATCCAGGAGAATCCTCCGGAGGCTGAGTTGCCGAAATTCAGGGCGAAGATGCCCAGGATGCCAATCATTACGCCCACTGTTTTCTTCAATGTCATCTTGTCGCTTTCGAAGAACAGGCAGGCGAGGATTACGAGGATGAACGTGCCCATCGAGTTCAGGATTGAGGCTCTTGCGGCTACGCTGTGGGACATCCCGATGTAGAAGAATGCGTAGTGGAGGGTGGTGTTCATCAGGGCGAATGCCAGGATGTACAACCAGGAGTTGAGACGCCCGGTCGGGGCAGGGCGTGACGGGGTGGACGCGGTCTGGGACGGAAGCACGTCATTGCCGGCAATCCCCCCAGATGAAGACCTTACCCTGAAGTCCTTGCGTAAAATCCCGGCAATCAAGAGAATCAGCAGTCCGGCAAAAGTGAAGCGGAGCCCTGCATAGACCATCTTGGAAGCAGTCATCTCTGCCGTAATCCCGAACTCCGAGAACCCGAGCTTGAGCAAGGGGAACGCCCATCCCCAAAGCACCGCACAAGTCAGGGACAGGACCGGCACCCATACCCTGTGGGTAAAAAAATTCTTCTTGCCAGTCATCTTCGTAACATCAAATCATTCTTCGCAAAAACGAAAAGCCATCAGAGGTCGTCACTGTAAACAGCTCCAGGAAGGTCGTGCTGATTGTAGCGGGAAGCCATAGACATTCCGTAAGCCCCTGCAGACTTGATGGTGAGGATGTCGCCCCGCACAGTCTTGGGCAGGGTCACGCTCTCGTTGAAGACGTCGGTGGATTCGCAGGCAGTCCCCACAATCGCATATTTCTCGTGCTTTTCTGCCGTGGAAGTGAGGTTCTCGATGTCGTGATATGAGCCATAGAGCATAGGGCGTATGAGTTCGGTCATACTTGAGTCCACGATTACGAGCCTGCGCCCTGTGGCAGTATCCTTGCGATAGAGCACGCTGGTTATAAGTTCTCCGCACTCGCCCACTATGGACCGTCCGAACTCAAAATGGATTTCACGTCCGCCCACACGCAGATTGCCGTTGATGATGGCAAAGACTGACGCGAAGTTCGGGACCGGCTCATTCTCAGGCATATCGTAATTGATGCCAAGTCCTCCGCCCACGTCCACGAAGTCAAGTTTGAAGCCCTTTCTGACGAGATTCTCCGTAATCACATTGACCTTGTCGCAAAGGTACTGGAACACGTGGAGTTCGCGTATCTGTGATCCGATATGCAAGTGCATACCTTTGATGTTCACGTGTTTGAGAGACTGTATCCACTCCGACTGCTCGAGAACTTTCTCATAGGAGATACCGAATTTGGAATCAGCCTGACCGGTGTCGATACAATGGTTGGTCTTGGGGTCTATGTCCGGATTGACACGCAGACCGCAATCCACTACCCTGCCCATCCCGGCTGCAATCGAGTCGATGACCTCAAGTTCCTGCAGGGATTCGCAGTTGATTGCAAAGATGCCCTGCTCTATGGCATAGCGGATTTCCTTGTCGCGCTTGCCCACTCCCGCATAGACAATGGTCTTGGGGTCGAAACCTGCCTCGATGGCACATTTGACCTCATTGCCGCTGGCACAGTCTATCCCCAATCCGTACTCCTTGATTACCTGGAGGATGCGGGGGTCGTAATTCGCCTTGATGGCATAGTGTATCTTGAATTTGTATTTGGCAGCCGCCCAGACCACGCTGTCGAGGGTCTGACGGAGAAGGTCCATATCATAGAAATAGTACGGGGTCTCGAAATTCCTGAGTTTTTCCACTACTTGTCTGCTGAGCATATCACTTATTCTTTTGTTTTTGATATTTGTTCCTGTATTCTTCAAAAAGCCTCTGTTCCCTGGCAAGTTCTTCCTGTTCTTCCTTGATTGCCTCCCGCTTCCTGCGGCGGAGATTCTCAAGTTTACGGCGGGCTTTTTCTGCCTCCTTTTCCTGGCGCTTCCTCTCTTTTTCCTCCCACTTGGCCTGTTCTTTGGCTTCGCGTTGTCTGCGTTTTTCCTCTCTCCTGAGGGCTTTTTCGGACTTGTCGGAGCCCGGTATGACGGAGGTGGTGTCTGCTGCCGTGTCAGGGAGGGCGACACGGGTGGTGTCGGAGAGGGCGGTGCGCGTGGTGTCGGAGAGGGCTACCCGGTCGGAGCCGGATAATACGGCTGTCGTGTCAGGGACGGCGGCACGGGTGGTGTCGGACGGGACTACCCGGTCTGAACCCGGTATGGCAGCGGAAGTGTCAGGGACGGCGGAGAGGGTATCTGCGACTGTGGCGAGGGAGTCGGCAGCGAGACGTTTCTCATTGAGGATGC
>JBJEJT010000124.1:0-3891 GCA_051878255.1 Candidatus Cryptobacteroides sp.
TGAGGGACAGATATATGCCAGGGGCGAAAGTCTCGGTGCTCTCGAATGCGACGAGGTGCTGCTTTCCGGAAATCGCGGCTGCCCTCCGTAAGGTGGACAACCCGATCCTGAAAATCGACGCCCCCTCGGCGGAACTCGCAGCCCTTGTGAACAGACCCGTCGGCGTATATGACCCGAGACGTACGGTCGAAGCCCTCGGACAGTTCCACGGTGATTTCATACTCCAGACTATGTTCCTGCGCTCGGAAAATTTTGACACTGCCTCGGAAAATGTCCTGAAGCCGTGGATGGACATTGTGAGACAGTTGCGTCCTCGTCAGGTAATGGTCTATTCCCTCGACCGCGAGACTCCGCAGAAGGGACTTGTGAAATATGCCCCCGAAGTGATGCAAAAACTTGTAAAACCCTTGACAGATGAAGGGATAAACATTACATTTGCCTGAAACTCCAAAATTATGATTGATTATCTTTCAAAATACGGCTATACGCCGGTGATTGAGGAAATCGACGGCACGATTGCCAAGATTTCCGGGAATGTTGGTAACTTCCTGACAGCCGATGTGCTGAAACGATGCTTCTCGATGCTCGACCTGACCACCCTCAGGACTGAGGATACCCCGTCTTCCGTCACTGCTTTCGTGGAGAAGGTCAATTCCTTTGCAAAGGATTATCCGGACTGGCCTCTGCCAGCCTCGGTTTGTGTCTATTCCAATTTCGCTTCTCTTGTGGACAAGGTGCGCAAGGAGGATTTCCACATCACCGTGGTGTCCGCCTGCTTCCCGACATCCCAGTCTTTCCTCGATGTGAAACTGCTGGAGTGCCGCAAGGCTGTGGAAGATGGGGCGGATGAAGTGGATATAGTACTCGCTCTCAATGCTTTCCTTGACGGGGATTATGACAGTGCGGCCGAGGAAATCAGACAGGTGCGCAAATGCATTGACGAGGCTGCCGGGAAACAGGGCAGGACGGTGCATCTGAAAGTGATACTTGAGACGGGACTTCTCGTCAGCCCTGAAAACATAGCGAATGCTTCATTCCTCGCGATGGAGGCAGGGGCGGATTTCATCAAGACTTCGACCGGAAAGGTGTCGGTGAACGCCACGCCTGTAGCGGCTTTCATTATGTGCCAGTGCATTGCAGCCTACTATGCCAAGACCGGCAGAAAGGTGGGCTTCAAACCTGCCGGAGGCATCTCCACGGCGGAGGATGCGGTATGCTACTATCTCATCGTGTCCAACATCCTCGGAGATGAATGGCTGAACCGCGACCTTTTCCGCTTCGGAGTGAGCCGCGTTGCCAACAGCATCCTTTCCGCAGCCCTGCAGCAGACGGTCAAATACTTTTAAATTCCATACTTGTCAGGAAAGCCGCTGATTCAGCGGTTATCTGCCAAGTTCCTGAAAATGCGGAGTTCAAGCCCTCCGAAATGGTCCGAAACAGTCCGGAATACGCATTCTGGGAGTCTGCATTGACTATGAAAAATGCCCTGCACAATCGTGTGGGGCATTTTTTTGCAATTAAGCGTTGAAAGTTTCATTCAGCGGATAGTTGCCTTTAGTTTTGCAGCGTAATTAAAAACCAAATGCTATGAAACGAATTTTTCTGACTATCGGGATGGGGCTTCTGGCACTTTCCTGCGAACACGTGGATGTGGATTCCGGTCCGGGACAATATGGAGACAGCGTCTCCCACGAGGAAATAGTCCTGGGCAGGCAACTGGATGACCCGTTCAAGACCGAGAATATGTCAAAGGCGCTGCAGGCGCTGTATCCGACCAAGGCAGACCGCCTGCCATTGGAAAGCACAGACTATTATGTGCGCTTCCTGCCCCGCAATCAGGAGGAATTCGACCTTCTGAAATCAATGGGCATCGAACTCCTGGACCACCCTGTGGACTATGAGGTGCTCAAGGAGGGGGACTGGTATCACGACCCCTCGATAGACAGGGAAGAGATAACCTGGCAGTATGCGGTGGTGCCCAGGGACTTTGAGTTTCCGGAGTCTGTAAGATACCAGATTCTGCACGGCTGTTATATCGCCTCCAACGACTCCGAAACGAAGTCGGACGGTCTGGACTGGGATGCGGTTGAGAGAAAGGCATTCGAGATTACGGGAAATGCGGCGATGCTGGAAGAACCCACAAAGGCATCTGCAAAGGTAACCCCTGAGGGCAGAATCACAATCTGCGACCCCAAGTACGCCGGAGGGAAGCCTGTGGGAGTGTCCGGGGTTACGGTGTCCTGCAATGCCTTTGTCAAGTTCGCCAAAGCCTATACCGACATCGACGGCTACTACAGGATGAACAAGTCCTTCACTGCCAAACCGAGGTACAGGCTGGTATTCAAAAATGAAAAGGACTTCTGCATAGGCTTCAACTTCATCCTTGTCCCGGCATCCGTGTCCACTTTGGGCAAGTCGGGTCCCGAAGGTGTCAGCATCGAGGTGACGAAAGACTCGGAGGAAAAACTCTATAGGCGCTGCGTCGTGAATAATGCCACTTACGACTATATGCTGCGGTGCAACGATGCCGATATGGGCATCACACCTCCACCGGGCGACCTGCGTATCTGGATACTTCCGTTTATGGAAGAGAGCAGCTGTCCTATGCTGCATCACGGTGCCTTTGTCTCCGAACCTCTGATAGCATCAGTCCTGGGGCAGTATGCCTTTCTTGCCAAGCTGTTTTCTCCGGACATCACCATAGGCGCGTCAGGCAACGACGACTACGACAGCATTTATTCCGTGACAGTCCACGAACTCGCACATTCCTCCCATTACGCGGTCCGGGGCAATGATTTCTGGAATCCGTACATCAGATATATCCTCACGTCCTTCGTGAATACGGGGGATGCCTACGGGACGGGTGTCGAGGAAGGTTACGGCTATTGTGAAACGGGGGAGATGTGGGCTTACTATCTGTCCAGCCTGATGTACAAGGAAAGGTATGGAGGACAGTTGCGGGATTTCGGAGCCGACAACTGGTTCAAGCCTCAGATATTCAGGTACATCGACCAGCGTGGAGTGGGCAGGGAAGTGATATTCGGGGCATTGGGGCAGTCGGATGTCGTGGATGTGGTTTCACTGCGCAGCGCACTTGTCGGACTTGCACCGTCCAGAAAGACAGTCATAGAACAAGCCTTTGCCTTGTATGGGAAGTAGGATAGGCTGTGCGGGCAAGATTGTACTTCTGTTCCTGCTTCTGGGTTGCGCCAAGACTGCCCTGGCTCAAAGATTTACGCTCTCGACCAATCTTCTGGAGTACGCGAATCTCGGGACTCTGAATCTCGATGCGTCTTTCGGGGTGGCACAGAAATGGTCCGTGGTCGCAGGAGTGAGGTACAATCCTTTCTCATTCAGTTCCCGGGACAGGGGAAGATTCTACAACCGCCAGCATTCCTGGTCTGCAGGTGCGAAATACTGGCTGTGGCATATCAACACAGGCTGGTGGTTCGGAAGCAAACTCCGTTACCAGGAATACAGCAGCGGCGGCTTGTTCAAGCCGACATCCGAAGAGGGAGACCGGTACGGGATGGGATTCTACGCAGGTTATTCCTATATGCTCCATCCGCACCTGAATCTGGAATTCGGAGCAGGACTATGGACCGGAGGGGCTGTGTACAGGGTGTTTTCCTGTCCCACCTGCGGCAGGACTTTGGATGAGGGGAGCAGGATGTTCGTTCTGCCCGATGACCTGATGATTTCTTTGGTATATGTATTCTGAATCTGGCAACCTTATGAATCCGGGGCCCTTTATCCGGAACTTGCTCGTCGCATTGTCGGTCCTTTCAGCCGTTTCCTGCTCAATCCAGGGAAAAATCCGGAATCTCATCGGCAGGGGAGTCACGGCGGACATAGCCATACCATCCAGCGTCCCTGAAGATGATGAGCCGG
>JBJEJT010000125.1:0-3882 GCA_051878255.1 Candidatus Cryptobacteroides sp.
GTTCACACTGGTATTCTTGTACTGTTTCCAGCGTTTGTCTCCCGGATATTTCTGGAACTTCTGGCTTGGCATACCGAGCTTGTAGTCGAAAAGCTTGCGCGGATTGGAGTTGTCGTAGCTCGGAGAAAGGGCATACTTGGGATTCCTCTCTCCGTTGCCGTCTATGTCGAGATAGTTGGCACTGCCATAAGGAAGGGTCCTGCCGTAGAATGTCCTGTAGGTATTCTGCATATGCCAGGAGGTAGTCGAATATGAACCGGGATATCCAAAAATCACTTCGTTGCAGGTTTCGTTGTTCCAGTCAAACGGCTCCCACCAGTTCTCGGCAAGACTGTATTCCCCGAATTCCCCATTCCTTATCCTCCCACACCAGCTGATGACATCTTCGTAATGCGCAGTACCTATCCATTTCTCAGCATTCAGATAGAGGCGGACCAGCAGGGCTGCCGCAGCGCCTTTGGTGAAAGATCCCTGGAAACTGCCTGGACCGGATGCCCCGGTCTTTACCGGAAGTTCCTCCACGGATGTCTTGAGTTCGGACTCTATGAAATCGAAGAGAGCCTGGGGTGACACCTGTTTCCTGTTTTCCGGAAGATTGTTCACAGCCTCGTCGGAGGTGGTAGTCAGAATGCAGTTGCGGTAGGTATTCAGAAGACGCAGATACAGATACGCCCTCATTGTACGGAGTTGTCCCCGGAAACCGTCAAATTCCGTCTCGGAAAGTCCGAATTTCGCCGGGTTCAGCTTGGATAGGTCGTCAAGCACGAGATTGCACTGTCCGATTCCCATATAGCACGCCTCCCATTCGTGGGTCCAGCTCCAACCATTGTCGATGTTGGTCCAGGTGTGCCTGTGGAGAGTTTCCCATTTTCCTCCGTCGTACCACCAGGTGCCTCTGGTCGGGGTTATGAAATGGTCCCCTGTGAGTTCCTCGTGCTCATAGAAATCGTATTCGCAGCAATAGGCGTGCTCAAAAGGACGGAATACGGCCTGGATGATATCAGACTTGGTGTTGTAGTAGTTCTGGGACATCACCTGGTCATAGACTGTCTCGGAAAGGTCTGTGCAGGAGGATGCCGCAATGACAGCGAAAGCGGTTGCCGTCAGCCTGAATATATCGTATCTTTTCATTTTCATCGTTGGTTTAGAATCCTATCTGTACTCCGAATATGCACTGGTAAGCTGATGGGTAATAGTCGTAGGAGCCTCCGAAGGTGCCAGGTGTCAAGCCGTTCACCTCATAGGTGGACGGATCCACTCCCTCGAATCTCGTGAAAGTGTAGAGGTTCCGGGCTGTGGCAAACACTCTGAAACTGTCGATGAAGCGGCGGTTCAGGCGGAGTGTGTAACCCAATGTGACATAATCCAGCTTGAGATAATCACCTTTCTCTATGAAATAGTCAGTGATTACGTTCAATCCGCTTGTGATATGGGCATTCTTGGAATAGGCTTTTGTGAGCACATTGCCGGTCATACCCTGAAGTCCGAAATAGAAATCGTGGACATTGAAGATGTCGAACCCGGCAGCGGAGGTGAACGAAATCGCCAGATCGAAATTGCCCAGGGTGAAGTTGTGGGTCATACTGCCCGTGAACACCGGCAGACCGTTGCCTGTCACAGTCTTGTCGTCCTCGGTGCCTTCTGCCACAGGGATGATGTTGTTGTCCTTGTCGTAGATGAGCCAGTTTCCACTCTTGTCCACTCCGGCATATCTCCAGGTGTAGTAGTTTCCGATACGTTTGCCTTCCTCAATCCTCTGGAGGTAACCAGGGTTGTTCGGATTGACCATTGAACAGGTGTTGTAATACTTCTGTCCCTGATAGGTGTCGTTGGAGAAACTGATGAAGCGGTTGTCATTGGTGGCTCCCACGAGAGTGAAACTCCAGCTGAACTTGTCCTTGCGGATTGCATCCACAGTGATGTCGTACTCGAAACCGGTATTGCGAAGTGTTCCCACATTGGTGAAAATTTCACTGAACAGATGGGGAGGAACGGAAACATTGTAGGTTCCGAGCAAGTCTGACTGGCGGCGTATGAAATAGTTGAGTGAACCGCTGAGGCGGTGGTTGAACAGGGAGAAGTCAAGTCCTATGTTCTGATTGTGGCCCTTTTCCCAGCGGAGGTCTGTGTTAACATTCTTTCCCGGACCCCATACGTGGAAGGACTGCCCGTTGTACTGGTAGTATCCGAATGCCCGGTAGGTCGCAAGGGAGTTGTAGCTGCCGAAGTCCTGGTTGCCGGTGACACCGTAGTCGTACCTGAACTTGAGGTCGTTCAGCCAGGAAGATGCACCCTCCATAAAAGGCTCGTCGGAAAGGCGCCAGCCCACGGAGACAGCCGGGAAATAACCCCATTTGTGGTTCTCGCCGAATTTTGAAGAGCCCTCGTAACGGAGTGATGCGGATAGCAGATAGCGCTCTTTCCAATCGTAGTTTACGCGGGCATAGAAGGATATAAGCTTGCTGTCGTTCTTGTAGGAGGACATACAGATCTGCCCTTCTTCGGAAGCCCATTCCCCGGCTCCGAGGTTGTTGTAGGTGAGACCGTCAGAGGTGAAATCCTTGTTGCTGGCGGACATACCTGAACTTACGGCATAGAACCAGCTGTAGCCGGCCATAGCCCTGATTCTGTGGTCTCCTATCTGGGCACTGAAATTTGTCACCCAGTCGAGGTTGAAACTGGAGCTCTTGTCGAATGAACGGGATGCGTCGCCTTTTATCTGGTCGTTCTGGTGCCAGGATATGGTGGACGGTGCAAAATAGCCCCCGAACTTGTCCACCTCGTACCCGGAGACCGTCAGTCTGGAGGTCAGTTCATAGCCCGGATGTTCCGGAGTAAAGAGAGGCAGAAGGTTGATCTGGGCGCCTGCATTCCATTCCAGGAGTTTGATTTCCGTGTCGCTGGTGACCTCGGTCATCGATTCTACGACATTGGAATAGCTTGAACCTGACGGGAAATGATAGTAGCCGTTGGATGTGGTTTCATCATACACGGGTGCGGTCGGGTTGATGCCGAGCACGCTGGAGAATGAACCGGTGGCTTTGTTCCTATTGATTATCCTGGGAGTGATGTTCGCCGTAAATGTGAATAACCCCCCCCCGGGTAGTATGGTTGATGCCCGCGCGTGCTCCGTATTCCCTGCGGTCAGAGGTAAGGTCGATACCTCTGGCGTAGCGGTAGTCTGCCGTGACACGGTAATTGGTCTTCGCGTTTCCTCCCGAAAGAGTGATGGTGTGCAGATGGTTCAGGCCCAGACGGGTGGTTTCCTTGAACCAGTCTGTGCTTGCTCCCAAATCCTCGAGAGGATTGTTCACGGTCCTGTATGCCCTATACTGTTCCGCTGAGAGCATTTCAAGTTCGTTCTTCGGTACATTGAGGGTGAAAGAGCCGGAATAGGTAGTGTGGATATTTCCGTCCTTGCTTCCCTTCTTGAGGTTTACGAGGATGACACCGTTGCTGCCCCTTGTTCCGTAGATTGCCGATGCAGCACCGTCCTTGAGCACATCCATAGACTCTATATCTGCAGGGTTGATGTTGGTGAGATCTCCGCCCGGCACTCCGTCCACAACAATCAGAGGCCCGTTTCCTGCGGACCTGGAGGATACACCACGAATCTGTATGCTTCCGTAATTGTTCGGGTCGGCAGTCGCCGTGTTGCTCACACTCACACCGGAAACCTTGCCCTGGATGAGCATAGATGCGTCAATGCTGCTGACCGAACTGAAGTCCTTCGCCCCGACGTGAGAGATGGCTGAGGTCATTTCCTTTCTCTTCATCGAGCCGTAACCCACCACCACGACCTCATCCAAGGCAGTGGATTCAGTCTGGAGGACAATGCGCATATCCCCTCCGCTGACATAGATCTTCTGGGTCTTGAAACCG